>CAZSPA010000082.1:0-3981 GCA_964608685.1 uncultured Candidatus Saccharibacteria bacterium | reverse complement strand
AAGTCTTCGTCCTATCTCCACATGCACATCTTTAGTGCGCGAGCCCATTTCTACCAATCCGGGAGTTATATAAAATCTGCGGTGTCCTTTAATAGACGATAAAAATTCAATGATTGCATGAACTCCGTCCGGATTCCCGTTGTAGCTATCATCAATCGTGATAACTCCGCTTTTATCCTCGCGCGGCTCCATGCGGTGCGAAAAAGCGCTTGTCTTTCCTATGCCCGTTTCAATCTGCTTTCTTTCAAGTCCAAGACGGTGGGCGATGTGAGCGGAGACCGCGAGCGGCCCAATATTGTGCAAACCGAGTAGTGTAGACTTCGCGTTAAATTGAAAATTCCCTATCATCAGAGTGAACGACGTTCCCGAAAGGTCGGACTTCGCGTTTTGGATTAAGACGTCTCCCGCGCCGCCCTGCGTGTAGAGAATGTGATTCTTCAGCGAGGTGTTGGCTTTCTCGCGCGCAAGTTCGTTCTCGCCGTTGATGTAAAGCGGTTTTTTCTTCAGATAGTCTGCAAGCTCAAAAATAGTGTTTGCCGTCTTTTCCAACGTTCCGAATTTATCCAAATGCGCTTCGTTGATTCCTGTGATGATGCCGATGTGGGGAGCTATAAGTTTGCATAGTTTGGCGACATCACCGGGATAATACTCGCCAAGCTCAAAAATCAACACGTCTTCGAGGCCGTTTAGTCCTTCCACGAACTTGCAAACGCCAATCGGGGTATTGTAGCTAAAAGGAGGAGAGGCAACCGTTTTTCCCTCCGAAAGAACGGTTTTCAGGATTTCTCGCATGCTTGTCTTGCCGAAACTTCCCGCTATCGCGAGCTTTAATCCTTTGTGCCTAGCAAGTTTTTTGCGAGCACTCTCAATCAGCACGAATTCTGCCGGAGATTGCAATAACTTAACCAAAGCAAGGGGTGCGAGAATCGCGTAAGCAAGAAAATATGGCGCGAGAAGCGCCGCGCACGCCAAAACGATAATTCTGGAATAGATGTCCGCGAATAACATCAGGTAATACGCGGCGGCGAGAATCGCGAAGATAATCGCGTAAGCGAATAAATATAAAACGTACACCTTCGCGGTTTTCACCAGCTTTTTACGCCGTTCGACATTGCCGAAATCTTTTGTCCTTCCGTACCACGCCAAATAGTCGCGAAAGCCGTATTCGCTCGCCTGAAGCATGTAAATAAGCGAGCGTACGTAACGCAAGCGATAGCGAGATAGTATTCGAGTGATCATGAGCAGAATTGACGAATTATAACCGATACCTCGCTGGCTTTTTCCTGATGAACAAAATGCCCGGCTTCCGGAATGGCGCGAAGTGTTGAGTTGCGTATTAGTCCGTTCAATTTCTCTCCCTCTTCTAGCGGAGTCGTATCGTCTTTTTCTCCCCAAATCAACAGCGTCGGGAGCGTTATTTTCTTGGCATCCTCCGCGAGGTCCATGTTAATAATGTTCAAGAACGTTCGGCTCAAAGCGCCGGCTTGAAAGTAGTCGCTTCCGATTGCTTCGTATAATTTCCTCCGAATCTTCTGTTTCCAAAAACCAATCGGGGGAATGACCCCAACAGCGCGCCCTATTTTCGCAAGCACAGCAAGAATGAGGTTCTTGAGAGTTTTCCTGCGCGCGACTCCGGCTGAAGAAATAAGAACAAGCTTCTTCGCGTCTAGTGCTTTAGTAGCGATTCCCCTGATTGATATTCTTCCGCCGAAAGAGTGGCCGACATAAACCTTCGGTTTGACGTTCAGCTTGATTAAGAAATATTTTACAAACGCTACATAGTCATCAAGCGCCCAGTCTTTAGGCGGAGCGTCGCTTCCGCCGAACCCCGGTAAATCAATTCTTATTACACGAAACGAAGTTGAGAGAGGAAGGGCGATGCCGTCAAACGAGCGTAGATTATCCTTCCAGCCATGGAGCATCACCAGCACATCCCCGCTTCCATTGTCGTCGTATTCAACTACCAAATTACTGATGATGGTTTTCATTTGCCCATAATACCTACTTTGAGCCAATCCAGCGAGTAATTAAATCAAAAAGGAAATACCAAGAGAATGTCTACTAAATAGTACCATGGTACTATTTAGTAGACATATTTCAGCAACGAAACCAGCGCTTTTCAGCTTGGGGCCAGAGTTTCGTTAAAGGGTGTCCCGAACAGTCGTGTTTTCGAGCGTGGCAGACATATCTGCCATACAGAATGAGACCGTTGTTTACGTACTTCCAATCCTTTTTGGGAATCAATGATTCCAAATCTTTGGAGATTTTCTTTAAATCCGTGTTTTGAGTGAGGTTAAACCTCCACGCAAAACGCTTAACATGCGTATCGGTGGGTATTCCCTCCCAGATATCAAAAAGCTCTCCCAAAACCACATGGGCCGTCTTGTATCCGACTCCTGGGAGCGTTTGTAGAACTTCGGAATTCTCCGGAACGCGCCCGCCGAATCCGCCATCTGGCGGACACGCACAGACCTTCTTGGCCGCAAGAATAATGTGCTTCGCTTTATTGCGAAAAAAAGGGATAGACGATATTTCTTTCTCAAATGTCTGCGGCTTTGCATGAGCAAAGTCGAATGCAGTCTTGTACTCGCGGAACAGGCCTTCCGTCAGCCGATTTACCGCCTTGTCCGTGCATTGCGCCGATAATATTACCGCAACGAGAAACTGAAAGGGCGTTTTATATTTGAGCTCGCTTTTGGGCTTAGGATAGGCCCTTTTCAGGTACGAAACTATTTGTTTCGCTCTTAATTGGCGTTCTTTATGTATCATAGGACTTACGCAAGAACCTCAAAAGACGCCATAAACCCTGGCTTCTCGTCTTTGCGAGCGGGGCGAAGCAATCCAGATGCTACGGCTCTAACCCTAGATTGCTTCGGCAAAGCCTCGCAAAGACAAGTCATGGATTGTGTATGTCCTATTTCATTCAAGTTCGTATAAAATCTTTGCCACGGTTTCCGGGTCATAGCGCACGACATCGGAATCGGTCAGCAAATCTGCTTTGATGATCTTTTTCGCGCAGGCATCCAATTTTGCATCTACGTTAACAGGATATTTTTTCTCTTTCGCATATCTTTTCTGAACGCCGGCCGATATTTTCCGCGTGTTGCAGATAATATAATCAAACCTCCTTAATCCGCTGTATTTCAGAAGCTCCCGCATCATGTCTGATGCCGCGTAACCATGCGTCTCTCCCCATTTTGTCATTGAGTTGCATATAGCAATCTTTTTACCCTTGCACGCGCGCAGCGCCTCTTTCATGCCTCCAGCAAGCAGGTTGGGAACAAGGGATGAGTAGATGTCGCCGGGACATATAACAACAAGGTCTGCTTCTCTGATTGCTTTCTCGGTTTCCTTGAAAATGCGGGCGGGCGGCTTCAGCGCCAATTCTTTTATTCGCAAATTACCATTGTGCTTCGGAATGTCGATATTTGATTCACCTACGATTTTCGTGCCGTCTTCCAGAGTCGCGTGTATATGCGATTTATCCAAAGAAACCGGAAGCACCCTGCCAACGATTCCCAAAAGTTCAGATGCTTTCTGCACCGCCTTTATGTCGCCTCCGTAAATCCCCGAGAGAGCAAGAAGAAAAAGATTTCCAAAACTGTGGCCGTGAAGAGAACTTCCTTTCTTATCAAATCTGAAATTAAAAAGGTCGCGCAGAACCGCCCTTCGCTTCCCGTCCGAAAGCGCGATAAGACAGCGCCGCAAATCGCCCGGAGGCAATATGCCGAATTCATCGCGCAGGGTTCCCGCGGAGCCGCCATTGTCAAACATGGTTACTACAGCGGTAATGTCAAACGGGAATTTCTTAAGCCCGCGCAATACCATGTAGCTTCCCGTACCGCCTCCGATGGTTACGACTTTTTTTATTGCGCCCGCATCCCGCGCAGTAGACGAGCGTGCCGAGCCACTGGCTTTCGATGCTTTTTTCCGGATCATACGCAAATGCATTGGTAACCTAGTCTTTGCGAGCAACGCGAA
>CAZSPA010000081.1:0-4014 GCA_964608685.1 uncultured Candidatus Saccharibacteria bacterium | reverse complement strand
TTATCCTGGCCGATCCAGCGTCTCGATTGTCCGCAATGTTGAGAACTACCGCGTATCTGCCGGGATAGTCAAAATGATGCAAAACACTCTGCCCCTCGGCGGTTGTTCCATCTCCGAAATTCCACAGAAAACGAATCTGTCCCGAGACGGTTTCTTTCTTTCGATTATACGCGCGCCCAAAAAATTCCGTATCCGCCGCGACGATTACTGTCCGGTTGTCTCCCCCGTCCGCAAAGATTTGCGGCTCCGGCGGCGCGACATAAGAGGAAACCGGCGCACTCGCGCTCGAAGTTTGCGAGGATGCGCTTTGCGATGAGGCAGTGGCCGCGCCTGAATTGGAATCAGAACTTCCGCTTGAGGAACCGGATGGCGTAAGCGAACCCGTTCCCGGTGAGGGCGTTCCCGCGGAAAATGTCGCGGAGGAAACGCTCGCGCGATGCAGGGAACTTCCGTTGTTCGTGGCCGCGTCCGCGGGAGAGTATGTGAAATCATGAGTCGTGTCCGACGTATCAGCGCGAATACCAATGAGTTCGCCCGCGCTGTTTAGATTAAACGAGCTGTCAAAAAGCGTCCCGCTAAAAACCGGCCAATCCGCAAGAAATGTAGATGTGGCGCTCGCTATAACCGCGTATCCGCCGGACGGCAGAGTCGCGTAACCGCTCTCCAGTTTGAGAGTGTGGTTCGTACCCGCCTCGAAAAATCTGTACGCGCTGATGTCTACTCCTGAAGCGCCTGCGTTAAAAACTTCTATCCAATCGTGTTCACCGCTTCCTTCAAGCCCCGGCGCGTCGTACATGATTTCTGAAATTACCACCTGCGCCGACGCCGCGGGCGGGAGAAATATTAAAAGAGCGGCAGTAATAATTCCTCTGATTTTTCGCGCATGTATTATCCGGCTGTCAGCCATACGGTCTCACATCGACTGCTTGTCTTCCGTATCATCCTTCCCATAAAGTACGTTGCGCAGAAACTTGTGCGATACTTCGGCATTTACTCCATCAAGGACATTCTCTTGCAGATTTTCTTCCGGTTGCTTTATTCGCGTAAGGAGATGACTTTCTTCCTTCGTTACTCGTTCAACAACTTCTTTTACCCCCATACGCTCGCGCATTACATCTGCTGGAGATTTTGTCCCTCCTAATGAATTAACACTGGTCGAACTTTCCTTCTGCGCTTTCGCAAGTGCATCGCGCAAAGCAGTGCGATGCACCTCTTCTTTTTGTCGGGTGCGGGACATAGCCATCGCAGACCCCGCGGGCGGACGCGGAACAATAGGACGCACATCCGGCGCGCTCGCTTGAACTGGTTCTGGGCGCGGCGACCGCTCCTCTCTAAGATATCTAGGACGGGAATCGGGCTGGCTCGCGCTCTCCTGCGGACTTTCGTCTCTACGAATGTCGCCACTGCCTCGCGAAAAAGGTGCGTCTGCGCGCGGACTCGCATTTTGCCTGTCTCCTCTGCGAGGGCCGGAAGAGCCGTATTCTTTGCGCACTTTCGGCTTGGGAGGGGGTGGAACGAATTCAGTTTGCCGTTTTCGGACCACTTCCTCAATCTCTGCGCGCGGGCGGGCAAATTGTGTCCGAGAACTCACAATAACATCATCGCGATACGAAATATGAGGGGTTTCAATAGGCGGAATCGTCTCGGCGGAAAACGGGCGCGACCCGACGCCATCTATCATGAGCGAGAGATATATCTGCCCGATTCCGAGGCCGACCAAATCTTCCACTGTAAATGTCGGCTCGAACACCGTTCTCAAAACCTCCGCATCAAACGGCCCAACTCGGAAAACGATGAGCGTACCGACGTTGCCGAATACAGCATCGCGCACGTTTTCTTCCATTTGCTCTATATATTGATTTGCGAGCGTGAGAGCCAATTTATACTTTCGCGACTCGGAAAGAATATCCGCGAACGCTTCGTTCATCATGGACTGGAATTCATCCACATAAAAATAGAAGCGCGGGAGTTTCGCCATCCTAGACGCGGGCTCGTCGGCGCGCGACATAGCCGCGAGATAAATCTTGACCACCATCATGCTTCCGAGAAGCGCGGCGTTTGTTTCTCCCATTCTTCCCTTTGACAAGTTCACGATGAAAATCTTTTTCTCGTCCATCATTTTACGCAGGTCAAAAGTGGAACGAGCTTGCCCGACAATGTTGCGGATAAGAGGGTTTGCGGTAAATTGTCCGATTTTATTCTGAATCGCAGGTGTTGCTTCTCGCGTGTATGTATCGGTGAAAGCCGCGAATTCTTCAACCCAGAAAGAACGCACGACTGGGTCGCTGATTTTTGACACCACGTCCTGCCGAAATGTTTTGTTGGTTAACATGCGATTTACATCAAGTAGCGTGGAATCCGGATACTCGAGAAGCGCAAGAAGCGTGTTCTGCAAGATATATTCCATACGCGCGCTCCATGCGTCTACCCAAATGCGCTTCAAGGCGCCCATGAGACCGGAAACGACGAGATGGCGCTTGTCGAAGCCGACATCTTCCATCACATTGAATCCTATAGGGTAGTCGGTATCAAAGGGCGCGAAATAAACTATATCTTTGATTCGATTCTGCGGCACGAAGTCTAAAAGCTTTTCCGCGGTGGCTCCGTGCGGGTCTACGAACGCCAAACCCTCGCCGTTCTGAATATCCTGAATCGCCATATTTTCCAGCATTGTGGATTTGCCCATGCCGGTTTTTCCGATGACGTAGATATGTTTTCCCCTGTCGTCTCCGCGAATGCCGAAAATGTCGCGCTTTCCGCGCGTGTGCGTCGCCGCAAAGTAAGTGATGCGGCGGTCCGGGTCGTTCGCATCCGGGTGCATGAGAATAGTATACAGTATCTTGTATGTGGTATCGTGTATGAAAACGAGGTTCAGTGAAGCCGCTGTTCTATTCCTCTATACTCCGTTCTGCGGTGAATGATGGCGACAAGATGGACTATCTTTTGTTGTATCTGAAAGACGACACGATAGTCTCCGACGCGAAGAGTCCGGCAACCTTTAAGACTGTACCGTAGCGGCTTCCCGTACACTTCAGGTCTCTTTGTGAGTTTTTCTCGAATCGCATCACGAATCGTTTGTCGCAAGAATGCATCAAGCCGAGGAATGTCGCGTGCCGTAACCTGTGGATGCAAAGTGATGGAATAGCTTACCTCCATATCTTGTCGCTGTCCTTTACCCAGCGGACTTTGCCCTTCAGACGCTCGTCAGCGATTGCGCTAAGAACGCGGTCCTCCTCCAATTCAAGCGCCTGCTCAACTAGGTCCGTAACTTTGCTCGCCACTGGCATCTCGTCGCGTTTTGCTAGCGCTTCGAGCGTTTTCTTGGTGCTTCGGGAAACACTGATGTTTATCCTTTGTTTTGTCGTAGCCATGTTTGCAAGTGTATCAAAAGTGTATCACCTGTCAATTAGCCACTGCTGTGGCTCGCAGATTATCGCAGAATCCGCCGGCTGGCGGAACGCAGATTTACGCAGAAAACTACCGAAAAAGGTTCCTGACATCCTGCACCTAAAAAGAGTGGTTACTGAGATTTCGCTAGAGGACTGCTCTCGCGCTAGGTTGAGGGGGAGTAAGTAAAAAAGCAGGAGTACGGTCCCCCTGCTTTTTGTCGTGCGAGCCGGTACCTACAGTCCGGCTTTCATGGTTAGGCGCGCTTGCACCTGTTTCTGGCAATACTCGGCCATTTCGTCGAGCTGATCGGCCGAGATGGTACCGAGCCCTTTCAGATACCAGCACAGATATGCCAGTAACTCCAGAGAGCTCGCCTTCATCCCCTCATCGGCATACAAGTCATCGAGGGCCGACCAACCGGCTTTCTCTCGCAACTTATGCGCCATCATCTCCCGGGCATCCAGCCCGAGAGACAGATAGAGTTTTCCCGCTGACATCGTCGTCTCCTTCAGTTTTTCGATAATGTTCGCTGACATTACCGACCGTTCGCGATGATACCCCCCCCCGCTAAATTTGCAATCCCCAACCCTTAACTCGTCCCTTTTGCGTGCCTCTGGTGCAGGT
>CAZSPA010000080.1:0-4041 GCA_964608685.1 uncultured Candidatus Saccharibacteria bacterium | reverse complement strand
AGCGAAGCTTGGTGTGTCGATGCTGGAGCGATACACTGGGCTTTTTGCAGTCAGCGCATCCTTATAGCGCAACGCACCATCCTCTCTCCGAAGGACTTTTGCCAGCGCCCATGGTCTATTGAGGTCTTTTAGCAGAGGCCGCGGTTTCGTGCGCACGAGATTACCTTGGCTGTTTCGGAACATGATGCCACGTACCGATGCGAGATCCGGTGTGGTTTTTTCGAACTCATTCAGGAGTTCGACAATCGTTTCCTCGCCTTCGCCGAGAACAATTACATCCGGCGACGATGCTTCGAAGTGCCACTCCGGTCTTGCAGAGGCATGAATTCCTCCAAGTATTATTTTTATGCTTGGAAAACTCCGCCTGATCGCGACGACAAGCTCATCAACAAGCATTTGCTCGAACGTGAACATGCTCGTTATGAGTGCGCATTTGCTTTTGAGCTCGGCAATGCGGTCAAGGACCGCTTCTATCGGCAAGCCGTAAATGGTCAGATGGTCGCTTCTTTCCCAGCTTTGATTCGCGCCTTCGGCGGACTGGTCAAGGAAATGACACTCCATACCTTCCCTTTCCAATGCACCTATGATAGTCATAGCCGGCAATGACACATTTGTTCGTGCCTTCTGAACCGGTCGCCCGCAATCATCCAGAGCAACGCTCTTTTGAGGAGCGATAAACAGTAGCGACGGATACATGATGGTCTCCTATGTGAATGAACCTAAGGACAATGATACGCACATTGCCATCTTTAGTGTCGTATTCTCTTAATACAAAGGCTGATAATCAAGCGTATAATGACCAAATCATGTAAAAAGTGACGGAATAGTTGACAATTTCATATCCTGCATTATGATTACTGAATGAAAGATATGAAGGGTAGCTTATCCGAAGGGTTTGGGCTCGATGAACACGAAAGTAGTATTTATGTGGCGCTCCTATCGCTTGGAGGAAGCAATGTGACGGAGGTTTCCAAGAAATCCGGCGTCAAAAGAACAACCGCTTATTACTATCTGGAAGCCTTAATCGAAAAAGGGCTCTTGTTTAAGTCAGTCAAAGGCAAACGCACGCTTTATTTTGCAGTTGACCCTAAAGAGTTGCCCAGATTGATTGAAAGTAAGAAAGAATTTATCACACGGGCAGTTCCTAGATTAGCTGAAATGTATAAAAAGGGAGTTTCACGACCAACGATTCGTTTCTACGAGGGCAAAGAAGGACTGAAAAATTTGTACAAGGAGATACTAAACACGCACCAAACAGTGTATTCTGTTTTCTCCCCTCAAAGTTTTTTTAATATTTTCACCGAGGCGGAAAACCACGAACTTCTGATGATTGTAAAAGAGAATGGAGCCACACTGCATAACCTTGTAGAGAAAGGTCAGTACACGAAGATAATGTTACGGCGTCCCGAGTACAAAAGTTTTGTCAAAAGTAAACCACTGCCAGAGAATTTTACCTTTGCCACCGATTTACTAGTTACGAAAAACAAGGTAGCCCATATTTCGTTTGATAAATTAGTGGGGACCTTGGTAGAAAACGAAGCAATTGCAAATCTCCAAAAAAGCTTCTTTAAGTCGATGTGGGAGCGGATCTAGAACCGAGACAAGCCAGACAATCGGGCTTATTTATAAAGGACAAAATACTTTGTCCGTTATCCACACCCCCCTCTTTACAATGTCCAATAGGCGTGTATCCTGATGCGTAGGGATCGTTGGATCCTTATATAGTTCTGCGCATTCCAGTGTTGTCATTGCTAAATTTCTAATCAAGCGAGGGTTTAACTCTTGCTTTTTAAGCAAGAACTGCAATGTAGGGCATAGCCCTAGAGATTGTACAGGTACACTTAAAACCAAAAGTGGCGCATTGCGCCCAAAATTATTGGACTAAGTACCTTCGTACTTATCTTCAAGATGGAATCCAGAACAACCAGGCCGTCTTCCATGGCCGGGCATGCGTTCTTAAAAAGAGTAACGTCTGCCCCTCATGGGGGCGGCCTTTTGGCTTTGTAAAAATACCCAAGGTGAGACCTTGGGAGGGACTCTTTAAGGTCTCATCTTTGGTATTTTCAGAAATCCGACACAATGCCCTTAATCCACGTGGTGCTTTCTTCTTAATTTCTGCACGGCCTCTTCGTCCTCTCTTTCACGCCTCTCCTTTCCTTGTTCCCCCATTTTTTGCAATTCCGGCTGCGGCAACCTCATAAGTTCCAGGGCGCGCGCCGCCAGGTATTCCTCGGTATTCTTTTTTGGGTCGTCCAGGACCTCCTCCAACAGCGCATTTAACATCCAGCCGATGCGAGGCCCTGGTTTTTCGCCCAACTCAATGATTTTGGCGCCGTCTATTTGGAGCATCGCGACGGAAATCGGATCGCGCATCGCCTCATCTACCATCGACATGTATTTCCGAAGGCGGAACGGCTGTTCTTTTGGCCGGCCGGTTCCGATGCGGTCGCACATCCGCAAATTAAGCAACTCTTTTATGTGCTCCACTCCGACGTTGGCGATGACTCTGCGCACGGCGCTAAGCGTCACCGTGTCCGGGTCGGAAAAAAACATATGCCAGCGTATTAAAGAAGTGACGACAGACGCAGTTTCATTAGGAATTCGCAAATCGTTCAGAATCTTTTTCGCTATTCTTGCTCCGACAACTTCATGCCCATGAAAGGTCCAATCCTTTTTCTCATCTGACCATCTACGGGACGCGGGTTTGCCAATGTCATGCAAAAGCGCCCCAAGCCGGACTTCCAGCGGCCAGTTCTTGTCGGCCGAGTGCTGAAGACTCCGCAAAAGATGCTCGAACACGTCAAACGAGTGCGCCTGATTTTGTTCAACGCCGATCCCCTCTTCCAATTCCGGAATTACATATCGCAGAATACCAAGCTTTTGGGCCATAAATAACGCCTGCATCGGGCGCGGGGACATGAGAATACGAACGAGCTCATCGCGCACGCGCTCGCGCGATATTTTTTCAAGTTGCGGCGCATTCGCGGCTATGCCCTCGGCAGTTTTTGCCTCAATCGCAAAATCCAATTCAGCGGAGACCCTGACGGCGCGCAGCATTCGCAACGCGTCTTCACCGAACCTCTCGCCGGGGTTTCCTACGGCGGCGACGACCCGGCGCTTGATATCCTCGCGCCCCCCGTGCTGGTCTACCAGCTCACCGGTTTCCGGTTCATACGCTATGGCGTTGATGGTAAAGTCGCGGCGCTTCAAGTCATCATCTAGTTTTTCGCTGAATTTTATTTCGTCCGGATGTCTCGCGTTTGAATATTTTCCCTCGATGCGATACGGAGTGATTTCAATAACTTTGAGCCGCGGGTCCGCGGATTCTGTAACGACCCCGACAGTCCCGTACTTGTTTTCGTAGAAAGTTTCCTGGAACAATGCTTGGATTTGTTCCGGCTTAGCATTTGTCGTAATGTCCCAATCTTTCGGTTCGCGCTCGAGCAGAAGGTCGCGTACGCATCCGCCGATGAGATACGATTCGAATCCTGCGCCGCGAAGCGCCGTACAAAGTTTCTCAACTTCTGCCGGAATTAAAAGCTTTACGAATTCCATTCAAGCATTGTATCGCGTACGTTGTATTTGGGCGACCGCAAGTGTAGACTTGGAATGTTTGCTCCCGTGGTGAAACGGATATCACGCGACGCTTCGGACGTCGTATTCCAGGTTCGAATCCTGGCGGGTGCACCAGAAAGAAAAAGCCCCGCGTCCTCCTCTTCGGCGGACGCGGGGCGATTCTATTGAGGTCTGACTTCAACAAGTCCGTTGTTTATTCCGGCAAGTCAAACTCCCCTGCCTTGACACTCTTGATGAACGCGCGCCATTCGTCCGACGTGAATGAAATCACGGTGTCTGGGTTTTCCGATTGGCGCACGAGCACTTTTTCTTCGCTCACCGCCGCTTCGGCGCATGCGCCGAAGCGGCACGCGCTCGCGCGGCGAAACTCCGGCAGAGCCACTTCGGCGCAACCAAGACCGCCGAAGCAAAATGACGATTTTTTGAACATTGTGTTTCTCCCGAAAAATGTTAGGATGTGGGTTG
>CAZSPA010000079.1:0-4042 GCA_964608685.1 uncultured Candidatus Saccharibacteria bacterium | reverse complement strand
CGCGCCGGATGCGCAAAGCGCGCATGCACAATTTTAGAAGACTTATTCTTGGTCGTTTGCATCCGTCCAATTATATAACGCTGTGAGGCAAAATTCCGCCGCGCAAAGAATTACTGGGGAAACTAAAACCACCTTCGCTTGACCTTTGGAGCGTTTTTCTTCGCGTCCTTCATATCTGCCAGCCGCTTCAAGTATCTCTCTCTGTTTTCTTTCAGCAATTTGTGGACGGCCGAAGTAAGCGGACTTTTTCCTCCTTGTCTTAACAAGGCGCTGACGGCAGGAAACTGTATGTTTGTCTCCCGTGATATTTCTCTGGAGTCCATCCTTCCTTTAAGGCCTTCGGCCAGAGCAGAGAGCGCTTCGTGCAGTAATAATCTGTATGGATGCGAACCAATATTCATCCAAGGAGACACGGGCGGAATCCTTTTTTTTTCAAAGATGTTTATAGGGTCAATTTCGGGACTTATACGCTTAATCATTTCTAGAGCCGCTTGTACTTTCGGAAATTGTTCAGGATTTTTCAGTGGGAATATGTTCCTCTCCTCCTGAATGCGCGCGACATCGGCCTCAAAGTTTGAGGACAGTGCCCGGCTACCGAGTTCCTTATACCCGAAGCTGGCACGCATACTATTTACCGTAATACCCAACAAGCGAAGAAGGGCATATTTCATATCTCTCGGCTTTAATGCATTAGAATCGTTGCTGAAAAAGTCTCCCCTCTTGCCCACATCCATTTTTAGGCCAAAACGCGTGAGCAACGCTGAACAAATTGGAATTATATTTTCGTCTTTAGCGTTTGCTAGAATCGCAACCGCCTTTGAAACGAATAATGTCTGCCCAAATCCGCCAAAGGACGTCTTCGGCTCATCGTGACCATAGAGTTCTATTTTGGTGAGATTCTCGACGTCTTCTGGAGAATATTCGTGCCGTAGCCGCATCGCCTGGCTTATTTGGGCAAGACCTTTCGGTCGTTCACTCATAGACAATCTTATTCTACAACATTTTCCTCGCCTGCAAACACGACAAAAGACGCAACCTTGTCGTTCTCCCGGAGTTTCATTACGCGGACCCCCTGCGTCGCGCGGCTCAAAGTTGGGATTTCATCAAGCCCTGTTCGTATGGCGGTGCCTTTTTGAGAAATAGCCACTAGTTCTCCCCCGGATTTGCCTCCAGCCACAACTGCCGCGCCCACGAGCTGTTTTGTTTTTGCGGTAATTGACATCGTTTTTATTCCGGAACCTCCGCGTCCTTGGCATTTGTATTCAGAAAGTTTTGTCTTTTTCCCATAGCCGGTGGAAGAGAGAACAAGAAGTTCCGCGGTTTTTCCGAGAGTTGCCGGAACAATATCCGAACCCACTACAAAATCTCCGGAACCGAGCTTGATTCCGCGGACTCCGCCTGCCTGCCGCCCCATTTCGCGCACCGCAGACTCCTTAAATCGGATCGATTGCCCTTTTGCGGTCGTGAGTATCACATCATCTCCCTTATGCGCGAATCGCGCGGAGATGAGCGCGTCTCCCCTAGACGCTTCGCCGCGCGAAGCGTCGGGCGAACGTCCCTTGGACGTTTTAGCCTTATCAAGTGAAATTGAAATGAGGCCGCTTCGCCGGACATCGCGGAATTTATCGGCCGAGGATTTCTTTACCGTGCCGTTCTTGGTCGCGAGTACCAGCGAGAGTCCCTGAATTGCTTTCAGCTCTTTCGGCATCGCGAGAACAGATGTTACGGTTTCTCCCTGCTCTAGAGAGAGGAAGTTCATTATTGATTTTCCTTTCGTCGCGCGCTTTCCCTCCGGCAAATCGTACATCTTCAATTGATACGCCTTTCCTCTGTCAGAGAAAAACAGAATGTCGTTATGCGCGCTCGCGGTCAAAAATTGCGTGACAAAATCTTCTTCCTTCGTATCCAAATCCATAACTCCGATGCCGCCTCTTTTCTGCCGGCGGTACTCGTTCGGGTTCGTGCGCTTTATGTATCCGCCTGCTGTAAGCACGAGTACGCTGTCCTCATCCGCCACTAAATCCTCCGCGGAAAGGATTGTTGCCGCGCGCTTCACGATTTTAGTTCTTCGCGCGTCGCCGTATTTTTCTATAACTTCCCGCAGTTCTTTTGTGATGACCTCCATCAGCTTCTTCGTGCTTTTGAGAAGCGCCAAGAGGTGCGCTATAAGTTGCTGTACCTCTTTCAGTTCGTCCTCTATTTTCTTGCGTTCAAGCCCCGCAAGCTTCTGCAGGCGCATTTCAAGAATCGCATTCGCCTGCAACTCGGAGAACTTGAAAGTTTTCATCAAAGCGAGCCGCGCCGCCACTACATCCGCGCTTTTCTTGATGAGCTTGATAATCTCGTCGATATGGTCAAGCGCCTTGGAAAGGCCGAGCAGAATATGCTCGCGGTCCTGCGCTTTCTTGAGGTCAAATTTCGTTCTGCGCGTAACGACTTCTTTGCGGTGTTCTACGAAGTATTCGATTAGCGCCTTGAGGGAAAGAGTTTGCGGAACGCCGTCCACAAGCGCGACAACGTTATAGTGGAACGTTTCTTCAAGCTGCGTGTGTTTGTACAAATAGTTCAGCACTGTTTGCGGATGGGCGTTTGCTTTGAGTTCTATGACGACGCGGATGTCTTTCGTTGACTCGTCGCGGATGTCGCGTATGCCCTCAATTTTCTTTTCGTGGACAAGGTCGGCGATTTTTGTGAGAAGGTCGGATTTGTTAACTCGGAATGGGATTGATGTAACGACTATTTGATAGTCGCCCTTTTTACCCTCCGATATTTCCGCGTTCCCGCGCACGATAACGCCCCCGCGGCCGGTGGCATAAGCGTGAGCGATGTCTTTTTCATTGAACGCGATGCATCCTGTGGGGAAGTCAGGTCCCTGCACGAATTTGAGCAGGTCGTCGGTGGTCGCTTCGGGGTCTTCTATAAAATGAATAGCCGCCTCGCACACTTCGCGGATGTTGTGCGGGGGAATGTTGGTCGCCATGCCGACGGCGATGCCGAGAGTTCCGTTCACCAGAAGGTTGGGAAAAGCCGCGGGCAAAACCGAGGGCTCTTTTTTTGTGTTGTCGTAGTTGGGGAGGAAGTCCACGGTGTCTCTCTCTATGTCATTGAGCATCAAAGACGCGAGCCGGGACATTTTTGCCTCGGTGTAGCGGTATGCCGCGGCGGAGTCTCCGTCAATACTCCCAAAATTTCCTTGACCGATTATGAGCGGATAGCGCATCGTAAAATCCTGCGCCATCTTTACCATTGAGTCGTAAACCGCGACATCTCCGTGCGGGTGGTATTTTCCTATCACGTCCCCGACGACGGTTGCCGATTTGCGCGTCTTCGTGTTCGCGGAAAGTCCAGCCTCCTGCATCGCGAACAAAATCCTCCTGTGTACCGGCTTCAGCCCATCGCGCACGTCGGGAAGCGCGCGAGCCGTTATGACAGACATCGCGTAGTCGAGGTACGACTCGCGCATTTCGGTCGTAATGCTTCGTGAAATTATGCCAGCCCCCGCTCGCGCGGGGATTTCTCCGCCGGAGGCGGACCCGCCTTTGGCGGGTTGCTTTCCTTCGTTCTTTCTCGCCATGTTAGAGCAATTTTATCATAAATAGCTGGAAATTTCCACACTTATTCGCGATGGAAACTAATGGCGATATCAGTACCCCGTTCATTCACTCTGCACCTGTTGCTGTGCCGCCTGGTCGCGGACGGATTTCAGTTCATCCACCGTACTTTTATAATTTTCCACCAGCTGCTTTTGAGCTTCCGTTATCGGCGCAATGTCGAATTGCTCTTTCAGGCCGCTTCCTATTTGCCCAACTTGCATGCCCCCGCTCTGTATTTTCTTGAAAAAATGCACTATCCAGCCGACGAGAAGAATGGCGACTACAAGGGTCGCGATGCTTCCCGCAACCGCCTTGCGCTCGTTCTCCGGACGATTTTTTAGGTTGTCCACCGCTTTTTGTAGAACCATAAAAGACTAGAACGTAGTGCGTAGTTCGTAGTTCGTAGTTGAGAGGAATAAATTAATGTGCATATTCTACGTTCTACGTAC
>CAZSPA010000078.1:0-4068 GCA_964608685.1 uncultured Candidatus Saccharibacteria bacterium | reverse complement strand
ATTGGGCAGCTTGTCGGCGTGTAGTTGCTTGCTGTGAGGTATGCTGGATAGGAATACTGACACGAAACCGTGTAGTTGAGCTGGCAGTACCTAGCTCCCTGGCGGTCGGAGCGACTGTAGGCAAAGCTTGGGCAAGAACTGGCATCGCCCTTGTGTCCAGTGTTAACCGCTTCGTTGTCGCCCGCATAGTCATGGCATTCAGGGTCTGCGGGGAAATCGACTTTACCGTCGCCATCGTTATCGATGCCGTCTTGGCACTGGAATTTGCGCGTATCGCCTTCGTAGGCCTCGTTGTCATCCCATTTGTCATAACAGCCGATATCTGCGGGATAATCAATTTTTCCGTCGTTATCGTTGTCTTTCCCGTCATTACATTGCGTGGTAGTAATTGTGGAGGTCGCCGTCTGCGTAACGCACGCAGTGCCGTTCCAGTATTGACTGGATGGACACCACTGCGAGGACCCTGTACACTCCGCGCCGTTCCAGTATTGAGTAGACGCGCACGCCGCGGCTTTGCGACACTTATCCCCATCGGGCATCCCAAAATCTTGACTGGTCGAATCGCCTGCGCCCGGCATCCATACGTTCGCCTGCGAAGACCGCACTTCTGCGCACGCCGTTTTGAGAGTCTCAATGCGCGAGGAGCTTGCATCAGTCCGAATCCACGAGCGCAGGCCGAAGCTGTTCCACGCCTGCTCTCTCTGGCCAGCGGACGGCTCGCCGCGGCCGCCGTACATCGCGCATCCGTAAACGGGACTTTCCGCGCATTGCTTCAAGACGCCGCGCGGCCCCAGGTATTCGGTCATCCCTGAATTAAAACAATTTCCGCTAGCATCCATGCTGTGCCAGTCGCTGCCAAATTGGCTGCACTGTTTTTCCGGCGGAATGTCGGGAACGGAAATGTTAAACTCCCGTTCGCACTCCCCCTTGTCCCCGCGGAGCGTCGCTCCATTTGTTCCCGATTCGAAGCAATAGATGCGGGTCTCATCGAATGAAACTGTCACTCGGCCGCTTTTGAACGTGTGTGGATATTTCGCCTTAGTATGCTCCTTTTGTTTGGGCCTGCACACAAAGTAGCTGCCGCATTCAGGCGAGCTGAATGAAGTGACTTTTTCTTCATCCCCCGGACACGAATCGACTGTAGGGAGAGAGGGGCAGATGAAGTGCTTATCGATTGGAGTCGGTTCAGTTTTCGTATTGAACGGAATGCACGCGCTCTCCACATAACAGCCGAGCTCGTTGAGCGATTCCTGCCGGTATTCTCCGGGCGGGCAGGGCGAGTAATCCGCGAGGGGGCAAATTATTCGCGGCGGCGTACTCGTGCCTTCTCTCACATCGTCTTTTCGTTCCACAAAGCGCTCTTTCACCACATCAAATGCGTCCTGCACTTTCCTGTGCGCCCGCTCCAATTCCTCGCTGCCTTTTTCTCCGAAGAAGCGCGCCGCGATTTGCCGGCATACGTCCGGAACTGCGGAGATTCCCTCTCCACCTCGCGTTTCTGCCGATGGATTGAGACAGAAAGCGCCGCATCCCTCCACTGTATTGTCGCCGCATGAGAACTCTCCCCGAGAAAGCGCCTCCTTAAGGTCAGCCGTTTCCTCGGATTTAACAACTCTTCCTCTATCTGCTTCGGGAATGTATTTCTGGATATTTTCGTGCTTGGCGAGTTTTGCGCAAGCGCGCAGAAGCTCAATCGTCGCGGTATCGGGGTCCATGCTTTGGCATTCCTTGATGTCGATGCCGACTGATTTCGCGGTTAGAGCGATGGTTCGCTTTTCCTCGACTTTTTGCGGCGTCAAATCAACAGTCTGTGCGAGTTTCGGGTCTGCAACATTTAATCTCTTTGCAAGCGTTGTGGCAACAGCAACCAGACACTCGGTGCTTCCGCATTGCTTGAGCTCCTCGACAACCTGTCCCTTTAGCTCTGTGAGAAGCGTGTCAACTTGCTCGGCCCGTTCTTTGGGAAAAAGCCCGTGTTTCTGGCCGATTTTCGCGCAATCTACGAGATATTGCTCTTGATTGCAAATCGCCTTGGCCTGGTCCGCGCGCACGACTGGAGACCCGTAAAGAGCGCTAAGGTCTGATAGCGCCGCGTCCATTTGCGCTTGTGTCACTCCTTCTGGAATCGCTTGGGCGAACGCGGCTGTTGCCGTGAGAAGAATCGAGACTCCGAGTACAAGAGATATGCGCTTCATGCGTTATTCAAAAGGATTGAGAATCTTTTTGGTTTTCTCGAAGGGATCCGCTTCGACATTCGACAGAGGATTTTCCGCCTGAAAAGGATTCTCCGATTTCGCCACGCTCGTCACCGCTTTGCGCGCGGTTTCATTCTGTACAGTTTCAGTTTCATTTGTACTCTGATACTGGGCATAGGCAAGCCAAAGCGCGGCAAGCGCGACCGCTACGGCGAGATATACCCACCACTTCTTCGCCATCATCTCTGGTGACGCGGGCATGTCGCCCATTGTACTTCTTTTTCTTGCGAGTGGGCGGCGTCAAAGCGCTGGCTGTGGAAAACCACAGGCAGGGAATGGCAAACTTCTAGCGGGCTCCGGAAAGCAGAGCTAAAAAGAAGTCGGATACTCCTCGGAAAGCGCTTGCGGCGGACGCGCTCTGTCTCGAGAAAGCCGAAAGCGAGAAAGTAGCGAATCGCTGCGGACGGGTCGTGAGGGCGGCTGTAGTTCCATTGGAGGACGCCAGCTTTGGAATCACGGAAAATTTTACCGTTGTCGATGTGGCGTGGTTTCCATCCGAGTCGCGCGCGACGGCGAACGCGGAATACGCGCCGGGGGAGAGAATAATGGTTACGGCATATGGGGGTTTAGTATCTTCCGCGTTGAGGTCTTCAGAATTGAGGAAAAAATCAACTCCCGCAACGTCAGAGTTATCAGCCGCGACGGCGAGCAGTCCTATAGGGCCTTCCGTAAGCTTATTGTTGTCGATAGGGAAACTCATAAACACGCGCGGCGGATTCCTATCTCTGCCGGAATCCCTATACAGCAGCGAGAAAATAATCGGAAAGTCGGATGTATTCGCGTTCAATGCCCGGTCGCGGCACTTCACGTAGAAAGAATAATTGCCCTGCGCGACAGAGTAGAGCATTAATGAGTGCTTGATTCCGCCAGTCGATGAAAAAGGGGCGGACATCTCCGCAAATGGCGTATTCGGAACATTCGACCAGTAGCAATGCGCCGCTTCGTTGGTGGCAAGCGAAACGGCAATCGACGTGGTGCTTGTAATTACTCCCGAAGGAAATCCGTTGGAGCGTAGCGGAGGCGTTGCGTCGGGAAGCGGCGCGGAGCTCGCAGTCGCTGTGGAGGATGTAGTGGACGATGCGGTCGATGTGATTGCTGTTTGCTGTGAGGACATTCGGCTGAGTTCAGTCGAAGACCCTGTCGAACTCGTCGAAGCGATTTTCGCGCTGGTTGCCGAGGATGTCTTCGTGCTGGTCGCGGTTTTTACGACTGCATCTTTCTTGCTCGGAGAGGTCGGGCGATTCAACACCTCGTTTATTTTGGCGAGCGTTCGCGGACCTACCACCCCGTAACCAGAACTCATGTTTCGCGAATTCGCGAGACCTTCGCGCTCTTGAAATCTCTTCACTGCCCACTCCGTAGCGCTTCCGAAATAGCCGGAAACGGCGACTTCAACTCCGAGGGCGGGAATATCTAGCAGAGTTTCTTGCAGTCTCTTCACGTCATCCCCCGTCATTCCTCGGTTTAGCGGGCGGGTGAGTTTCAGTTCCTTTTTTATGGTCGCGCTGTTTTGCGCCGTCTTAGACTGCGCGCTCATGGCAGAGCTGGACACTCCCTGCGCGTACGAAATGTGCGCTAACAAGAGAAGCGGAATAACGGCAAGCGCGAAAATACGATAGGCCTTCACGGAACTATAATACCCCCGCGCCGCGCATTCTCGTAGGCGGGATGGCATGTCGGTGGATAAAAGAATACCACCCATCTCGCCATGATTGACGGTGCAAGTGCCATTGCCATAACTCGAGCGAGTAGTCGCGGGCACTCTCTCAACATGCGACAAAAAAACTTATGCCATGGAAGAATTAGGCACACA
>CAZSPA010000077.1:0-4072 GCA_964608685.1 uncultured Candidatus Saccharibacteria bacterium | reverse complement strand
TCTTCAGGCAATCGTCTCCAACATGCCCTCGTCGTGAAGATCCACAACTCTTCCGAGTTCATCCAGCGAAGTAACACCTTGCAAAACCTTCACCACCCCGTCCTGTCCCATCCGGCGGATTTTTTGATGTTTCGCCGCCTGCCAAATCTCGCGCTCACTCGAAGTCGTGCGGACGGCCGTTTCAATTACATGATCCATAAGAATTACCTCCACAATTGCAATGCGCCCTTTGTATCCCAAACCCCCGCACTTTTCGCATCCAGCGGCTGTCCACATCGTGTCGCGATTCGCGGGCAGCTCATCTTCATGAGGAATGTTTTTGAGGAGCGGGGCAATCGTTTTCAGGTCGTCGCCTGTTATCGGCGCGGGCTTCCGGCACACGGGACACAATCGCCGGACAAGCCGCTGCGCCATCGCGACTGTCACCGAGGCCCCTAATATGTCGGCGTTTATTCCCATGTCTATCAAGCGAGGAAAAGTGCCGGCGGCATCGTTCGTGTGGAGCGTCGAGAAAACCAAGTGTCCCGTGAGTGACGCTTGCACGGCGGTAGCGGCCACTTCGCTGTCGCGGATTTCGCCGACCATTATGATGTCGGGGTCCTGGCGCAAAATAGAGCGAAGCCCCAGCGCGAACGTGTAATCTTTAGTCACTTGCGTCTGCACGATGCCCGGCAAATGATATTCAATCGGATCTTCAATCGTAACAATTTTTATTTCCGGCTTGTGGACCTTGCGCAGGAAAGCGTAGAGAGTGGTTGTTTTTCCGGAGCCGGTGGGGCCGGTGTTTAGAATCATGCCATTTGGCTTTGCGACCTCGCGGTCAAAAATATCCATCATATACTTGTCGAAGCCGAGCGTCTCCATAGAAAGCGCCAAGGTCGAAGGGTCAAGCAAGCGCATGACGATTGTTTCCGCGTACGCTCCCGGCAATACGGATGTGCGTATCTCGATTTCTTTTTCGTTTACGGCGATGGAGAATCGCCCGTCCTGGGCGGTGTTTTTTATATTCAGCTTCAGGCCCGAAAGAAGCTTTATGCGCGAAGAGATAAGAGCGTAAGTCGGCCTATCAAATGCCAGAACATCAATTAACACTCCGTCCAAACGGTAGCGCATGCGCACATTTTCTTCTTCCGGTTCCAAGTGGACGTCGGATGCGCCAAGCGACAAGGCGCCAGCCATCGTAATTTCCAAAATGCGCGAGACACGATGAGTGTCTTTGCTTTTCATATTTATCTTAACTTGCTCCTGAAGATCGTTCAGAGTTTTCAACTCCGATATCATTTGTTTTATGACTTCGTTCGAAAGAGTAAGAATGCCGGCCTCGGTTTCTGTGGCGTACGAGAGGTCGTGATAGCGATCCCACGCGTGCAGAAGCGAGCCGTGGGACGCAATGTAGCGTTCCACCTCGTAGCCTAGGCGCTCCAAATTTTTGATAGACTGAATGGCATCGGGGCGCTCTGGCGCCCGCATAGCAACCATGACCTTTTTATTTATTTTGTGGAAAGCGGCAACTTCTGACGCGCGCGACTCTGCTTCCGGTATGAGCCGAAGGGCATCGGTGTCGATGGATTTACTTGAGAGGTCGATGTACCCAACGCCGTATTTGCCGGATAGCATTTCCGCGAGATGCTCCTCCTCGTGTTCTCGAAGCTCGTGAAGGCGCTCGCCTTGTTTGCGTTCATCAAACTGGGTCATGGGAGTATTATACTCTACACATGAAGTTGCCTGCCGTAAGCATGGGAGAATTGAGGAAATTAGCGGTTGAATTTGCAAGCCGTCTCGCGCCCCGAAGAAACGGCGCGACGGTGGTGGCGCTCTCCGGAGATTTGGGCGCGGGGAAAACGGCTTTCGCGAAGGCGCTCGCGCGCGCGTATGGGATTGAGGAAGATGTTGTTAGCCCAACCTTTGTGATTGAAAGAATTTATATACCGACAAAAGGCCCGTTTTCACGATTTATACACATTGATGCGTACCGCCTCAACGGAGCGCGCGACCTTGAGGTCTTAGGATGGCAGGAGTTGTTGCAAACCCCCGGCAACCTTATTCTTATTGAATGGCCGGAAAAAGTGGAAGGAGCGATACCATCAGACACCGCTCGCATTTCTCTTGAATATGTAGATGAAAATACACGCGCAATCACACATGACGTCAAGTAAAAAAACAAAACGGCTGGTAATTCTTGATACGCACGCAATCGTCCATCGTGCGTATCACGCGATACCCGACCTCACATCATCTAAAGGCGAACCCACCGGCGCGCTTTACGGATTGACCGCGATGATTCTCAAATCAGTTGCCGATTTGCAACCCGATTATATTGTCGCCGCGCGCGACCGCGCAGAGAAAACGCATCGCCATGAAGTTTTTGAGGACTACAAAGGGACTCGCGCGAAGACCGAGGAAGCGCTCGTGGAGCAGTTGAAGCGCACAGGCGAGGTTTTTGATGCGTTCGGCATTCCCACGCTGGACGCCGCCGGATTTGAGGCGGACGATGTTATTGGCACTGTGGCCTACAGGCTTGCGAAACGCAAAGACCTAGAGACTATCATCTTGACCGGCGATATGGACATGCTGCAGCTAATCAAAGACGGGCGCGTTACCGTCTATCGGCTTCTTACCGGCATTTCGGAAATGAAGCTCTATGACGAAGAGGCGGTCAAGGAACGCTACGGGTTCGGACCAGAACGCGTGCCTGATTATAAAGGAATAGCAGGGGACGCGTCGGATAACATAAAAGGCGTGCCGGGAGTTGGCGAGGGGAGCGCCTCAAAGCTCGTGCAAACATTCGGCGGGCTCGATGAAATTTACAAAGCGATTAAATCGGCGGGCGTGGAAAGCGTTGCGAAAAAGGCGGGAGTACAAAAACGGTATGTCCAGCTCGTGGCTGACAACGAGAAATCCGCGCGGTTTTCCAAGGGACTGGCGACAATACGCAAAGATGCGCCCGTTTCTTATGAAATACCGGCAAAAGAATGGACCATTGAAGACCACATTCAGGACGTCCTATCTCTTTGCGACGCGCTTGAATTCTACTCGCTGAAAAAGCGCCTGCCTCCCGCTAAGACAGCGCAAAGTACTGGCGAGCAATCTCCGGAAAAGGAAGCAATATCCGTGGAAGCGGAGGCGCTGCGCGAAACATCGATTGCGTTCTGGCTTTTGCATTCGGACAACACGTCCCCGTCGCTGGATGATATTTTACGGTACGCGAAGACTGAAAACTTCGAGACGGCGCGCGTAACGATTTTTCGTGAATTAAAAAAGACGGAGTCTATGCAACTGGTATATGACTCTATTGAGCGCCCGCTTATGCCAATCATTGAACGGATGAACAAAGACGGCGTATATCTTGACGTACAGTATTTGAAAAAACTCGCGGAGGAATACGAAAAGGAATTGGGAAAGATAGGCGCGCGCATATTTAGAGCGGCGGGGCGCGAGTTCAACATCAATTCGCCGAAACAGCTCGCGGGCGTGCTGTTCGATGAGTTGAAGCTCGTTCCCGAAAAACAAAAAAAGACTCCCGGCGGGGCGCGGACAACGCGCGAAGACGAGCTGGAGAAAATGGCAGGCCTTCATCCTATAATCGCCGATATCCTCGCGTATCGCGAGCTCCATAAACTTCTCTCTACGTACATTCTGAATATGCCGGGCATGGTGGCAGTGGACGACCGATTGCACGCCGAATTCTTGCAAGCGGGAAGCACCACGGGGCGCATGTCCAGCCAAAATCCGAATTTGCAGAACATTCCCATAAAGAGCGAGTACGGCAGGCGCGTCCGCTCGGCATTTCGCGCATCCTCCGGAAACGTACTCGTTGCATTGGATTATTCGCAGATAGAACTGCGCATCGCGGCAGGGCTTTCGGGAGATAAAAAATTACTGAAGGTTTTCGCGGAGGGAGGCGATGTGCATACTATGGTCGCATCGCAGGTTTTCGGAGTGCCGGAGGAAAAAGTTGATTACGAAATGCGCCGAAAGGCGAAGGTCATAAACTTCGGCATTCTCTATGGCATGGGCACGAACGCTCTCAAGGCAAATTTGGACAAAGGCGCAACGGGCGAGGAGGCCGCGA
>CAZSPA010000076.1:0-4082 GCA_964608685.1 uncultured Candidatus Saccharibacteria bacterium | reverse complement strand
TCCACGGATAGTGGCGTTATACCGGCATTCGATATATATGCTAAAATCCTCCTATATGCCAGACGCGTCAAAAGCATTAAAAGTCCAAGCGATTGCAGACGCGATAGCGCGATGGGGAATTATCGTATTCCTCGGCGCACTTCCTTTTTTCCTTATCCCGAATGCGTGGGTAACTGTTCCACAGGCAAAGATGTTTCTTGTCGCGACAGCAATAATTGTCGTGTCAATTGCGTGGATAGTCGCGCGTTTTGCAGAGGGTTCAATACAAATCCCAAAATCTTTTTTGCTTGGTATCGCGGCGTTTCTTCCGCTCGCATATTTAGTGTCGGCCCTTGTCGCGGGGCGCGGATGGAGTTCGTTCGTCGGCACTGGCGTGGAACAAGATACAGTTGTGGCGATTCTCGCGCTTTATATTCTGCTCTTGGTTTTCGCACTCGTGCTTTCGCGGGGAATACGAGAAGCGGTTTTTACAGTACGAGCTCTGCTTTTGGGCGGCGCGATTCTCGTCCTTTTCCAATTGTGGAAAATTGCGTTTCCGGAATATTCCGGATTTGGCGGGGCACTCCCCAGCGCGGTATCAAGCGCGATAGGCAGTTGGCATGATTTGGCGATTTTTCTCGCCCTTTTCCTCTTTCTCTCTCTTGCATTCAGAGATTCGTTAGGCGACGTGGCACCTCTGTGGCGCCGGAGGCTCATGTGGACAGCCGCCGGTTCCATGGCACTTCTCGTGCTCATCAATTCGCCTGATGTGTGGCTTGGGCTCGCTGGTATAGGAGCTTTGTACGGCGCGTATCTATGGTTTGACCTGAAAAAGTCTGCGGATGTTCCGCAGGGCGGTGTTTTGCGCGCGCTTCTTCCCTATATCGTTCTTGTGATTTTGGCGAGCGTGTTGAGCTATGGCGGTTCCGCTATTGTAGCCAAGCTCCCGGCGCGCTTTCAGCTTTCACAGGTTGAAGTGCGTCCTTCTTGGCAAGGGACATTCACCGTCGGCAAACAGGCGTTTGATAGCACTCGGGAGTTTATTGTCGGTTCCGGTCCCAACACGTTTACGCGCACGTGGGGGCTCTACAAGCCCCTTTCCGTAAACGCGACGCAGTTTTGGAATACAGACTTTTATTCCGGCATTGGCCTAATTCCTACATCGCTTTTGTCAGTAGGCATTTTGGGGCTTTTATCCTGGGGCTTCCTTATTCTTTGTATCTTGTGGTGCGCTGTTAGGTTCTTGCGCGACAGAAGTTTTCGCACTCCGGCAAAGACCGCGACTGGAATAGTACTTGCAGGAACTCTCTATCTCTTTGTTTTCAATATTGTTTACGTTCCAGGCGTTGCGATTTCGGCGCTGTCGTTCGCGTTTCTCGGACTCTTGGTCGCCCTTCTTGTTGCGGAAGGGAAAATTGGCGTGTGGACGCATTGTCTCAATTGGAAGGAAGTTAAACCGCGATTTCTCGCTCTCGGAGTCATCGCATTTGGCGCTGTTGTTGTATGGGGCGGAGTGGAATCTCTGCGGGCGCTTGTGTCGGACGCGCAAGTCAATCGCGCGATTATTTCCTACAGCACGACAAGCGACCTTGACGCCGCGGCTCGTTACAACGGATACGCGCTTTCTGTTTTAGCAAATAACGACAGAGCGCATCGCACCGCCGTGGAAATAGGCCTTCTGCAACTCAAGCAGTTGTTGGCGGAAGGAAGCGTCACCGATGCCTTGCGCTTGCGCTTGCAAGAAACTCTCCAAGCTACATTGCGGCACGGAATCTCCGCGGTGTCCGCGGATAGCGGCAATTACAGGAACTGGCTTACCCTCGCGCAACTTTACGGCGAGCTTTCGAGCGGCGGAATAGAAGGCGCAGACAAAAACGCGAGAGACGCCTACGAGCGCGCCCGCACAGAGAACCCGACCAGCCCTCTTCCTCTTTTGGGTTTGGCACAGCTTGATTTGGCGGCTTCCGACAGCAAGTCCGCACTTCTACATCTGAACGCCGCACTTGCAATAAAGTCTGATTTCACTGCGGCGCGCCTCCTGCTTTCGCAGTTAAGCGCGAGAACCAATGATTTAGCCAAAGCGGAAGAAGAGGCCATTAATGTCGTTCGCTTGGCGCCGGAAGACCCGCTTGCCTGGTACAATCTCGGGCTCGTTCTGTACACGCGCAAGTCATACAGCGATGCCGCCCAAGCGCTCGAGCGCGCTGTACAGCTCCAGAATGATTACGCGAATGCTCTCTTTACCCTGGGTCTCGCGTACTACCAGCTTGACCGCTCGAGCGATGCCATTTCCGCGTTCGAGAAAGTATCGGCTCTGAATCCCGACGACCCAACGCCCAAAAACGCAATTAAAAACGTGAAAGCGGGCAAGAATCCTCTCTAAAATAGGGAAATTCTCAATGGTAACGCAGATATGATTCGACGCGCGCTTGATTTCCTCGGGGCCGAGGTGCGCGGAATTCACTCGGCGGTCTATGTGCTCGCTGTTTTCGCGCTTCTCTCGTCTCTGCTCGCGCTCCTGCGCGACCGGCTTCTAGCGAATGCTTTCGGCGCGGGAGTTGAGCTGGACATCTACTACGCGGCCTTTAGAATTCCCGACTTTCTATTTGTGGCTCTCGGAGCACTGGTTTCGGTTTACGTCCTTATTCCCGAACTTGCACGCCGCGGCCAAGCAGGCCAAAAAAACTACATAGATACGGTCTTTTTGGGCTTTTCAATTCTTGCCGTTTGCGCCGGCGGCATTGCCGCTTTTTTTTCGCCCTCAATACTTAAATCTCTTTTTCCGCACTTTGTAGACACAGAACATCTCCAAGAGCTTGTTTTTCTCACGCGTATAATGCTGCTCCAGCCGGTTTTACTCGGCCTATCAAATATATTTGCCGCTATAACTCAGACGAAAAACAGATACATTCTCTACGCATCGTCCCCGTTGTTTTATAATTTGGGAATTATTCTGGGGATAGTCGTCTTGTATCCGGTCTTGGGGCTTCAGGGGCTTGCGTGGGGAGTAGTCCTCGGCGCTTTGCTTCACGCCGGCATACAGATTCCATCGATTCTTCAAGACGGATTTTTCAAAAGATTGCCCCGTTTTGCGGAGACTGGCGTACTCTTGAGAACGGCCGCCATATCCGTTCCGCGCGCGCTCGCCCTTTCAATGAACCAGCTCACGTTTATCGGACTAACGGCGCTCGCCGGCACTCTCGCGGCCGGCTCAATTTCTGTGTTTATGTTTTCATTCAACCTTTATAGCGTGCCGCTCGCGATAATAGGGGCGTCGTATTCAGTCGCGGCGTTTCCCTCGCTCGCGCGCTCGCTCGCGAACGGCAAACAGGACGAATTCATAAAAAACATCGCGACTGCCGCGCGGCATGTCCTATTTTGGTCGCTTCCGGCCACCGCCCTTATTATTGTTTTGCGCGCGCATATTGTGCGGGTTGTTTTGGGAAGCGGAGCATTTGATTGGACGGACACGCGCCTCACGGCCGCCTCGTTTGCGCTTTTATCGCTCGCTTTGGTTTGCCAGGGACTCACGCTTCTTCTTGTGCGGGGATATTACGCTGCCGGACGGACATCCATTCCGATTTTTGTGTCGGCAGGCATCGCAGTCGGAACAATCGGACTAGGCGAATTGTTTTTGCGCGTCTTTGAGAATGCTTCCGCGCTTTCTTTTCTACAAGCGCTCATGCGCCTGGAGGACGTTTCCGGGAGTGAAATGCTGGCGCTCGCAATAGCGTACGCGGGGGCGGCATTACTCGGCACGGTAATTCTTGTTTTATGTTTTGAGCGCAGATTTGCTGGATTTTTCGCACAAGTCAAACGCTCGCTGGCAGAAGGCGTTGTCGCGTCATTTGCAGGCGGTGTCTCCGCCTATGCGATGCTCTCCCTCACAAGCCCCCTCACCCTCACCTCTACTTTGGCTTCGGTTTTAGTTAAAGGGTTCGCGGGAGGGCTGACCGGCATTATAGTGTCGGCCATTGTTTATGCGCTATTAAAAAATCGTGAATTTACCGAGACCGTCGCGGAAGTTCGAGGCCGTCTGTGGCGGGGCTCTATTAAATTGGAAGGAGGAACGTCCATAGTCGCGCAAGCCGAGGAAACAGCGG
>CAZSPA010000075.1:0-4112 GCA_964608685.1 uncultured Candidatus Saccharibacteria bacterium | reverse complement strand
AGAGTGAAGTTTGCTCCAGTGGCGCTTGACTGCGTTGCGGTGATGGTCGCCTGTGTAGTGCCGGCTGTCGTGTTCGAGTTTGCGGCGGCGGTAGCTGGGCAAGACGAGGAATATCCTCCGCTGAAGTAATACGAGCCTGCATGAGAGCTGTCGCCATAAGAGGTGACGCCGTTCCTGGTGATACCCGTGTAACTACTGCAGAGCGCGGCTGGTATGAATGTCACATTTCCTCCGGTTGTTGGGACGGCGCTGATATGGAGAGCGGCTCGACAGATGCTTGAATTGTCGGTATAGCGCCCATCTCCATAAACAGCTCCGCCATCGGTTATAGCCGATTGGGAACAGTAGCATGTCTGTGAAGCGGTGGTGCCTCTGTATGCCAAGCCATTGCTAGGACAGGCCGTAGTGGCGGCGGCGGCGGCAGCCGCAGCAACCGTGTGCGTCGGCAGGATAAAGGTCGGCCCTTGGACGCCATTCTTGGTGCAATAAGCTTTGAGGTTGTATGTACCTGGAGCCCAGGTTACAGGCACCCCTGCTGTCGGGGTGGAAAGCGGAGTAAGCGTTGCCCACGTTCCGTCATTTATATTGTACCAGCAGGCATCGGCGTTTTGCGAGGTCCACGTGAGAGTGAAGTTTGCTCCAGTGGCGCTTGACTGCGTTGCGGTGATGGTCGCCTGTGCAGTGTTGGCTGTCGTGTTCGAGTTTGCGGCGGCGGGTGTGCCAACCGATAGAGTTGAAGCGCATGAGGAGTAGGTGGAACATCCTGTCGATGTTTGGCCGCCCGGGTTTCTAACATAGAGCATGTAGGAACTGCCTTGGGCCAATCCTGTTCCAGTCACATTAAGATGGCTTGAGGAAACGAAAGACACGGAGAATGTCGCGCTGTAGTTGCCGAGGGAGTTGCCGGAGTAGAGAACGGTTGCTCCGTTTTGGAAGTTGGAGCCGTAAAGAGCGAATGTCGTTTGCCCGGCAGGAAGGGGCGATGGAGAGATTGAGGAGATGAAAGGAGTGGAAGACACGGGGGCGGTAACCCTAAATGTCCCGACAGGTGCGCTCATCGCGCCGGTCGTAGGGTTTTTGACCTTGAATGTGTAGTCGCCTATTCCAGCTACGCTCCATAAGTGGGGACCGATATTAATCTGCGAGGACGAAACATAGGTCGTTTCCAATTCACCGGTTGCGCCAGCAGCGTTGGAATAGACGACTTTTGCGTTTTGCGGGAAGTTGAAGCCAGTGATGACGACATTGGAGTACACCCCAGCTACAACTGCCGTGGGATAGAACGAGGAGATGTTGATGGCGGAACCTGCAGAGTCGGAGGCGACAGTTGCAGGCGGGATAACACTAAAGGTCCTGTCCCCGCTCACTTGACCGCCAGTATTCTCAACATGGAAGGAGTAAGTTGCTCCTGTTCCTCCCCATAAATAGGGGCCGACGGTTATCTGTTGCGACGAGACGTAATTCGTTGGCAACTCGCCGCTGGAAGAGCCGGAATATACAACCTTCGCCCCCGAGCGGAAGCCGGTGCCATTAATAACAATGTTCGTGTTTACGCCGGCTGTAACTGATGCGGGGGTAAATGATGTAATGACAGGAGCAGAGCCCGCGGTCGCTGGCCTATCAACGGTGAATGCAGAACTTTCAGCGACGATTGGGGCTGATGTGAGGCTATCGGCACGTCTGATGCGGAGAATGTAGGTGCCTGTGGGAACATTGAGCATTGCCGCGTTGCCGCTGCCCGAGATATTAAGTACGGTCATATTCGGCACAGCATCGAGGGTCGCCTGATTGACGAGCTGGATGTAGTAATTGGCGGAGCTCGCGGGAAGGTTAGAGTATGCGATGTTTACAGTGCCAGCGCCTCCCGTGGGAACAGTGCCCGTAACGGCGGCAGTCGAAGCGCCGATGGTATTTGTGGTGTCAGTGGTAGCGGCAGTACCCGGAGAAAGTATGTTAAAATTGTCTGCATAGGTAGCAGTGCCATTTTGTCCAGTCGCCGTCCAAGTACAGCTATATGGTCCCTTCCATGCCCATGTATTGTAGATAGTGTCCCAGGAGCTGGTGTAAGGAGCGCGTTGAAGCGTTTCAGAAACAGTGATGTTGGAGTTTGGCCCGGTTCCCGTGCAACGGTATGAGAGAGAAGTGGCGCGCTCGGTGCTCCACGAAACGGTTTGGGATTGCCCCTGACTTAACGTAACGGGATTTCTGGAGAAAGTAATCGTAGGGGCGTTGGGATTGGTGTTGGTGTTCGCAGATGTCTGAGATGCCGTTGTCGCGGGAACCGTGAACGAGCCGCTGGCAACAAGTATTATGTCGTTGTTCGGACCAGCGACCAGCAGCATGACGCGCAAAATATATGTACCGGACGGAACGGAGGAAATAACTGCAGTGCCGTTTCCGGATATGTCTTTGTTGGGGTCAATGCTGTACTGATTAGCTTGGTTGATAAGCGTGATGTATGCGCCTGCCGGAATGTTTGAGTAAGCGGCGGTAACATCGTAGCCGGAGACAGAAGCTGAAACGGCGGGGGGAGCAGTGGTTCCTGCATTTGTCTGTGTCGCTCCGCCGACTGTGAATGTAGAACTTTGAGCGCGAGGGATGTCGGGGCCGCTTGCAGACTGCATAACGCGGAGGAAGTACGTGCCTGTAGGAGCGGAGTTTATTAAGCTTATTGCTGTACTCGCTAGCTCGCCACTGCCCGAAAGTCCGGTTACCGGTCTACTCTGTTCATTGCCGGTTGCCTGGTTAATAAGTTGAATGTAGGAATCCGCGGGAAGGTTTAAGTAAGAGATGGAAAGAGTACTACCTGCCCCATCAATGTCGATTGCAGGCAAAGCTGAAGAGCTTGTCCCGCCAATTGTGAACGTAGAACTTTGAGCGACGGTCGGATTCAAGGAACCGCTCACGGACTGCTTCACCCGAAGGAAGTATGTGCCTGCGGGAACGGCCCCTATTGCACTGCTCCCATTGCCTGAAATTCCGGATGCGAGCGTACTTTGCACATTGCTTGTCGCTTGATTGACGAGCTCGACGTACGAGTTTGCGGGAAAGTTCGAATAATTGGCAGTTACAGTGTTGCCGGAGACGGAGACGGAGACGGAGGGAGTTCCTGTATTCGCAGACGCTTGCGTTGTACCGGGTACAGTGAACGAGCCGCTGGCAACAAGTATTATGTCGTTGTTCGGACCAGCGACCAGCAGCATGACGCGCAAAATATATGTACCGGACGGAACGGAGGAAATAACTGCAGTGCCGTTTCCGGATATGTCTTTGTTGGGGTCAATGCTGTACTGATTAGCTTGGTTGATAAGCGTGATGTATGCGCCTGCCGGAATGTTTGAGTAAGCGGCGGTAACATCGTAGCCGGAGACAGAAGCTGAAACGGCGGGGGGAGCAGTGGTTCCTGCATTTGTCTGTGTCGCTCCGCCGAGTGTGAACGAAGAGCTCCTGTCAATGACGATGGGGTCTGGGTCATCGGAGCCGCCTACAGACTGCTTGACTCGGAGGAAGTATTGGCCCGCAGGGACGGAACCTACGTTCATTGTCGCACTGTTGGTGCCTGAAACATTAAATATAGTCAGACTCTGATTGTTAACGCGCACATAGTTGCCGGTTGCCTGATTGATGAATTGGATATATGAATTTATAGGAAGACTTGAGTAAGTGATGTTTATGGTATTGCCAGAAGCGGGGATAGAGAAAGAGATTGACGGGCTTGTCTGTGCTGAAGCGAGTAACGGGATGGCGAGAAGCACTAAGCCCAAACCACCGACAGTGAGTCTTTTAAGCATAGAAAAGCGGCTTATGTACAAGCATAATAATAGCTAAATTGTGGCATATTTCTTGGCTTTGTCCATAGCGATTTTAGAGATTTTGGGGATAAAGGTTCCTCGGGGCTCTGCCCCGAGGTATTGGATGAACTCGCTTCGCTCGTACAATCTCGCAGCAAGCTGCGAGGAATTGAACACAGTGTTCTCGTCTTCGTTCGGACGAAGTGTGAGCAAGCTCCCACTTCGCTCCTCGCTAGCCGCAATAAGGATTTCTCTGGATTTGATTCTTGAGCCACCTCGCGGAATCGAACCGCGGACATCGTCTTTACGAAAGACGTGCTC
>CAZSPA010000074.1:0-4150 GCA_964608685.1 uncultured Candidatus Saccharibacteria bacterium | reverse complement strand
CCAGAGTCTACGGCTCTAACCCTAGATTGCTTCGGCAAAGCCTCGCAAAGACGATGCGTGGACGGCGTATGTCCTATATTTCATGAACAAAAAAAAATACTTATTACTGTTCGTTGCAATCGGCGGATTCGGCGCAGGCGCGTATTTTTCTGAACCCTCATTTCTTTCGAGTTCCCAATCCTCTGCGACCTCTCTCGCCGCGCAAGGAGACACCTTGGCGGCGCAGAGCGCGACATCGGCAAAACTCGCAGGTATTGATTTCACACTCCTAGTCGGCAGGCAAAACTACCTGGGTACTGTAAAGGCCGGCGCAACAGTTCTTGACGCCATGAGAGCGCTCGCATCGAGCGACAATTTCCGGTTCACTGGGAAGAATTACCAGTCGCTAGGATTTTTTGTTGAATCCGTCAACGGGAAGAAAAATTCCAATGATGTGTATTGGATACTCTACATAAACGGGAAGCAGTCTGACGCAGGAGCCTCGCAAACGACCATTCATTCCGGCGACGCTATTGAATGGAGGTATGAAAAGGGCATTGATTAATCGCTGACTGCTACCGTATGAAAACAGCCACTCGCATCATTCTCGGCCTCCTCGTTGCTCTCCCGCTTGCCGCATCAGCACAGGATGCTAGCCTCGGCCCAGGAGGCGGACCTCCAGGAGGCAATTCTTGGACGGCCGCTGTCAACGTTCCTGATAATTGCGTTGTCGTCGACACTGATGGGAGCTCGCACGCGTATGCGACCGGCCAGTTCCTTGGTATCTGCGCCCTGCAAACCGCGATTGACGCAGGTTCTGTTTCAGGGGTTCAATTCTCCAATGCGTTTCCGTCGTTCGGGCTGTTTGTAACTACGGTTGGCGGCATTGCAGCCGATCCAAGTTCTCAATATTGGGCTTTGTATCAAAACGGCAGCTTTGCGAGCTTGGGCATAAGCCAGCTTCCTGTTGCCGCCGGCGACACTATCGTGTTGGAATTGCACGACTTCTCGGACAATTTCCTTGGTTCTCAGCTGACATTGAATATTAATTTACTCGTGAGCAAGCCGAGCGCCCCCGCTTCGCCGGGTGGGAGCAGTCTTACTCTGCACGCGCCATTTGATGTGCCGCAGGCACTCGAATACATCCGGAGCAAGCAGCGCTCCGACGGCTCGTTCGGTTCCCCGCTCCTCAACGACTGGGTCGCAATCGCCTCCGCGGTCGGCGGTGCGGGAGACGCGCGGAAAAATCTTTCTGAATACTTTATTGCTAACCCTCCGGCACTCCAGAGCGTCACCGACTACGAGCGCCACGCGATGGCGCTTCAAGCGCTTGGCATCAACCCGTACTCCGGCACGTCGGTTGATGTCATTGCCCCCATTGTGAAGGCGTTTGACGGTGTCCAGGTGGGCGACACGTCGCTAGTGAACGACGATATCTTCGCGCTCTTTCCCCTCACGCACGCGGGTTATACCGCAAGCGACGACATTATCTCGAAGACGACCGCGTTTATCATCTCAAGGCAGCGTACGGACGGCTCGTGGAACGGAAGCGCAGACATGTCAGCCGCAGCCGTACAGGCGCTCTCTTTGACGCGCTCCCTCCCCGGTACTGGAGACGCGGCGAGAAAAGCCCTGGTCTATCTCCGCGGGAAGCAGGAAAGCGACGGCGGGTTCGGGAACGCCTCTGCAACGAGCTGGGCCATGCAGGCTATAGCGGCGGCCGGACAGAGCATGAGCGACTGGAATGCGGGAACTTACAAGACGCCAGATTACTACCTCGCGACAAAACAAGAGCGCGACGGAGGCGTTGAGTCCGAGAGCGCAGGCATGGAGACGCGCTTGTGGGCGACGGCTTACGCGATACCAGCGGTAGAGAGAAAAACGTGGCACTCGCTCCTTTTCTCGTTTGAGAAACCGGTTCATGGGGAAGCGCCGCCATCCGAAGCGACTGCGACGAAAACGCAAGAGGCCGCAACAGCGGCAACAACCTCTGTAATCGCGCCAGCGCCGGCAGAACCCTCAAACGCGCTCGAAGCATTGCCAAATGTCGCCGTGAAAAAACAAGAAGTATTCGCGGCACAAGCGCAGGAAATACCAGTTATCGAGCCCGCTATAAGCGCGGAAGCGACAACGACGCTCGTGCATATTTCTCCGCCATTTGTTCAGACGGCGGCAATTGCGACCGTAGATTACGGTACTTCCATTCCGTGGAAATGGGTGCTCGCCATTTTGTTGCTCATCGCAATAATTGCCGGAGCCGCGCTTTATCTGGGCAAACGCCGCCAACCACGAAAATTTGGAAGTTTAACGGAGCAAAAGCAGTAGTATGGCTCTTTGCGCGTGAAGGCGGTTCTCCGCCTGGTCAAATACGACGGACTGTTTGCCGTCAATCACCTCATCTGTAACTTCCTCTCCGCGATGCGCCGGAAGCGGATGCATGAAAATCGCATCCCGTTTAGCGAGCGCCATTAAGCCAGATGTTATTCTGCAACCTGCGAAGGCTTTGGTGCGCGCCTCACTTTTTTCTTGTCCCATGCTCGTCCATACATCTGTGTATACGACATCGGCATCTTTTACCGCTTCTTCGGCAGTTGCCGCCATGCGAAAAGTGCCTCCTGATTCTTTTGCATAGCCTCCGATTTTTCTTACAACATTTTGCGATAGCTCATATCCCTTTGGAGAGCAAATAGTAAACACCGCACCAGAAATGACGCTTCCTTGCGCGAGGGAGGACGCAACATTATGGCCGTCGCCCACAAAGGCTATGCGGCATCCTTTTATCTTTCCTTTCTTTTCGCGGATTGTTAGTAAATCGCCAAGCGCCTGGCACGGATGTTCTTCATCGGAAAGCGCATTTATAACAGGAACGCCCGCAAACTGCGCGACGTCAAGCAATGTCTTTTGCGCGTAAGTCCGGAGAACAATTCCGTCCACATATCTGGAGAGCGTACGCGCAATATCGCCGGTGGATTCGCGTTTATTTAAACCAACTTCTGCTTGCGATAGATATATAGAATGGCCGCCTAAGCTGTGCATCGCGACATCAAAGCTGACGCGCGTACGCAGGGATTGCTTCTCAAAAAGTAGCGCCAGGGTCTTTCCTTGAAGTTCGCGCGAATTTCTCTTTTTCTTGAGCTTAACCGCGGTCGTCAACAAAAAATCCAGCTCTTGAGCCGTAAAATCGCTGACAGCCAAGAAATTTCTGCCGTGGAATTTATGTGCCATCCCGTCATTATGCCCCAAAAATCATCATTTTTCTAGCATGGTTGGTGGGATATTACTTACCTTGTAAACAAGGGGCGGTATATGTCGTACTTGGGAGCGATGCGCAATTCTTTCCGGTTGACCTTTTCGCAGAATTCGACGGGGGCATCTTCTATGATGGCTAGCGGATAGCGCTCGTTCCCCTCGCCCATTACCACGGTCGCAACGGTCGCAAGAGAGTCTGCAATGTTTGTTTGCGTTACTTTGAGAGGTCGGCCGAAAATGTCCGTGTCCTTTCGATAATCTTTGACGCCCTTGAATCCTGCATAACCGAGGGCAACGCCGGTAACACCTTCGCGGAGTGCCGAAGTGCGGCTGTCGGTAATGACGATGCCGAGTTGTTTGATATTGTATTTCTTTTTTAATTCCTTGCGCAGTTCCTCCGCCGATTTAAAACTGTCTTTCGGCAATAAAATTGTTTTTCCATCCGCGTTTGAATCGTCCAAGCCCGCGTTCACAACAACCGTCCCGTCGCGCACCGTGAGCCACCATCCCGGAAAAGCTTTAAGCTGCCATTCGCTTTCGGCGCGAATGAGGCGTTCTTTTTCTTTTCTGTTTTTAATTTTCACAACACGGCCTTCCGCAAGCGCCACGATTTTCGATGTCACGGCGAGAATCGAGCCATTCTTCAATTTTGGAATATTTGCAAGAATAAAATCCACGATGTCTTCGTTTTCTTTAAACACTCGAGTTTTGATTGGCTTGATTTTCATGTTCAACGAGTTCTTTTAAGCGGCATTTGTGGGCTGCCCATTTGTCGTTGAAAGCCTTCAACCTTGTCCGAGTAGAGGTAACCTCCCACTTTTAGAAGCCCTTCTGCCAGCATAATTATGTTGCCAGAATAAGGAACATCCACCCTAACATTCGATCCAGGGATTAGAGTATTAATATTTTCAGTAACCAGATC
>CAZSPA010000073.1:0-4307 GCA_964608685.1 uncultured Candidatus Saccharibacteria bacterium | reverse complement strand
TGATAGACGGCGGCAAGGTTGTGCATTTCAAAACCGAAAAAGCGATGAACGATTTCATTGTGAAGCGCCTAAAAACCCTCGGCATCGCGCGAAACCGCATTTTCTTCTCGGAGAGTAAAGAGAAAATTTAATTTTGGTATAAAAAAAACGAGGCCACGCCGTAGCGGGCCTCGTGATAGCCGGATGGCACTATCGCCGCCTCCGGCCAGCGAACCAAACGCCACTTGCCCCTGAAGACTCTGGATTGTAATGCATCAGGTGCATTACGCGCTCTCCGTTTTTTGTTCGCATCAAGCTTATTGCGTTGCGTTTTAAATCAGCGGGGAAAAAATACGACCCCAGATAGTTCATCACGTATAACGGATTTGTGATGTTTACGAACGAGATGTATTTGCGACTCGCGGGTTCTTGTGGATATTGAATTGCCGTTTGAAATGCATCTTCCGGCTCTGGCTCGACAAGTTTCCGATGATCAAACGCACTAAGAACGTGAGCCCATGTCACATCACGGCCAAAATATAGCAACTCGATCTCGATATCTATGAGTTTCTTACTGACACGGCCTTCGTTTTCGTCTATAAAAGACCCGAGATCCCCTCCGGCCTTCCCTCCACCCCGTCCTTTTCCGTTGAAAACTTCCAAACCAGCCGCCCTCTGTAGTTCGCTCAGTGACCGACCATCTCCAATGGTGAGTGGTAGCACGACAGATTGGATTGCAGATGATTTCAAGGTGCTAGACATTACTTTCTCCTTTTTTGAGACACTCCAACAGTTATTTATTCCGATTTATATACTTTCGTCAAGAAGATATGCTTAATTTGGGACATTGTATTGCGTGGCGTATATATAAAGTATACACTTATTGCATTAGCCCCTGTTTATCCAAGTATCTTATTGTCATATGCTAGACGCCGATTTGAAAGAAAATCTTTACACTATTCTCAAAGAATTGGGGCTTTCGCCGCAGGAAATTGACCTCTACCTTGCTTCCCTCTCGCTCGGCAGCTCGTCAATTACGAGGATTTCAAGACATATAGGCGTCTCGCGTCCCAACGTCTACAAGCTAATCCACGGATTGGAACAACACGGACTGGCGGATTTTTCAAAGCAAAAAAAGTACCAGCGGGATTTCATGGTCAAAAGCCCAACGCTAGTTTTGGAAAAATTCCGCCGCCGGAAAAGTGAATACGAGCAAATGGAAAAAGAAGTTTCTCTATCAATGCCGGAGCTCCTCGGACTGTATTCGCAAGGAGCCGAGCCGTCGCGCATAAAGATATTTGAGAGCAAGGATGCTCTCACGCAGACGCTAATTCAATTGCATACCGAGGAAACAGAGTCGCCGACACTCGTCTTCGGCTCGGTGGAATATCACTTGGAGATAATGAAACAAGCGGGGTACGAAAAACTCGTGAGGGAGCGCGTCAAACGAGGCATAGAACTAAAAATGCTTCTTCTTAAAAGTCCGACGGCCGAAATGATGAAAGAGCGCATGAAATCAGAACTGCGCGAAGTGCGATATCTTAAAGACATGCGTCCATTTTCCACATCATTTCAGGTACTCTCAAACAAAGTCTTTCTCTGGCAGCCCAAATCTCCGCTCGCCATCCTAATTGAGGACGAGTACATCGCAGAAATGTGCAAAAGCATATTCTTCAGACTCTGGAGCGAGAGCGAAACAAACTAAATCTTTCCTCCTTTATCATCCTAACGTTTTGCAAAACGTTAGAATGTGTTCGGCTTTGTCTGTTAGCTTATGCCTAACACTTTTCGAATCGCTTCGTTTCAGAATCATGCCCGCGATTGCCATCTTGCGCAAATGCTCGTACGCATTTTCATAGCCGATGTTGAGACGCTCGGAAATATCCTCAAGCGAAAGTTCCGGCTCGTTGTGTAACAAGTGAAGAATTTCCAATCGCCGATGATTGGCGAAACCCTTCACAATTCTTTCGAGCCGCCGATAATTATTTGTTGAGGTGTCGATTGCATCTGTCATACATTCATTCTATCCCATTCTAATGATTTGCAAATCGTTGGAATGACACCCCTGTCTATAACTCGCGGACTCTATACTGCAATGCCTCAAGCATGTGCGATGGCTCTATCGCGTCGCTACCAGCCAAGTCGGCGACGGTTCGGGCAAGCTTCACGGTGCGGTGGTATCCGCGAGGCGAAAGTTTGAGAGAACGAGCGGCGCCGATTAAAGTTTCTTCCGCTTTCGGCGAAAGTTTCGCGAGCGATTCTATCTGCTTCGCTTTCATGTCGGCGTTTGTGGAAATTCCTTTCGCGCCGATGAAGCGCCCCTTCTGGCGCGCGCGGGCCTTTAATATCCGCGAGCGCGCGGCTTCGGTTTCGCCGGCCTCTTTTCGCCTTCGCGCCGCCATGGCCTCCGGCGCGATGTCTCCGACAGAGACCCACATGTCAATTCTGTCGGCGACAGGCCCCGAAATTTTGCGGCGATATTTTTCCACGATGTGCGGCATGCAATCGCACCGCGCGCTTCCCCAGAATCCGCATGGGCAGGGATTGAGGGCGGCAATCAGCATGAAGTTCGCAGGATATATCGCCGAGCCCTTGGCGCGCGAAATCGAAACCACTTTGTCTTCCAGCGGTTCCCGAAGCGCCTGCACGACGTCGCGGTGGAACTCCGGAAATTCGTCCAAAAACAAAACGCCGCGGTGCGCGAGCGTTACTTCTCCCGGGCGGGGGCTCGATGAGCCGCCTCCGATAAGCGATGCGTACGAGGATGTGTGATGAGGACTGCGAAAAGGCGCGCGCAGTATTGCGCGTCCGCCCGACGAGCCGGCGAGCGAATGTATCATCGTTACTTCTATCGTTTCTTCCAAAGAGAGTTCCGGCAGAAGCGCGGTGGCCGCGCGCGCGAGCATCGTCTTTCCCGTCCCCGGCGGGCCGTAGAGAGCGATGTTGTGCCGGCCGGCGACCGCGATTTCTAATCCTCTCTTCGCGCTTTTCTGCTCGCGAATGTCGTCAAAAATCGGCCCTTCTATCTCGAAGTCACTTTCGCGCGAGTTTTCTTTTTTGGCGTAGGGCGCAATTAGTTTCCTTCCGCTCAAATGCTCGCTCGCTTCTTTAAGAGTGCGAACGCCGAAGAGCGTGATGCCGGAAACCAGCGACGCTTCCTCCAAATTTTCTTCAGGCAGGAAAAATTCTTGGAAACCTTTGTCGCGCGCCGCGAGCGCGATTGAAAGCGCGCCGGGGAACCCGCGCATCTCGCCGTCGAGTGCTAATTCGCCAGCGAATAAAATACCCCTTGGATTGAATTTCACCTGCTCCGATGCGAGCAAAAAGCAAAGCGCCATCGGCAAATCAAAAGCCCCGCCCTCTTTTTTCAGTGTTGCGGGGGCGAGCGAGATAACTATCTTTTTATTGCTTTTCTTGGGCGATTCGAATCCGCTGTTTTTTATCGCCGACGCAATCCTGTCCTTTGCTTCTTCCACCGATTTATCGGGAAGCCCGACTATCGTGAACGCGTGAAGCCCCTTCGTTATGTCCGTTTCAACCGAAACGACATGCGCGCGCGGGAGCGCGGGCTGGGCGCCTGAAATCCGCGCGAAACCCGACTCAATTTTCTGTTTTTTTCTCCCGTTAGAAGCAACCATAATTTTCATTAATGACTACGCATACCTACATTATCAACTGCCATAGCTTCTAACGGGGCGGGTCATTGAGTAAGCTTACAGCCCGTGGCTTGTAGCTGATAGCAAATAAGGTGGACAATGCATTTCGCATTTTTCCTATTGCCTCCGCCAGCTGGCGGAGGCCCAATGCCTATATGCCTACTTGCCATGCGTGACGCATGTGCGCGCGGCAGGATTTGCCCGCAGTCTTTTTACCGGAATGGCCTCATCGCATTCTTCGCAAACGCCATAAGTTCCCTCTTCTATGTTCTGGAGCGCGCTCGCGACTTCTTTGTATCTTTTTTCAAGCTCCTCCACAAGCGGAACATTTGTCGCTAGCTCTTCCATCTGGTCTGCCGCGTCGTTGGGGTCGGCCTCCTCGCCAACGAGTCCTCCCGTCGTCCCCTGCCAGTCTCCGCTTTCGGGTATCGTCCGTCCATGCGAAGAGAGCTCCTCTTCAAGCGAAGCGAGCTCCGCGTCCAGCGCCGCGCGCAGTTCGTCTAATTCCGCCCCACTGATATGTGACATGAGCGACATAATACACGACCAGGCCGAAAGTGGCTAGGCGTTAAGGGTGTTCTTTGCATTTGAATTTTGTATTTTCTCCAAACCCAGCTAGGAGACCGCGTGGTTTTTGGCGGTTTGAGTGATTCCTCCGTCAAAAACCACGCG
>CAZSPA010000072.1:0-4346 GCA_964608685.1 uncultured Candidatus Saccharibacteria bacterium | reverse complement strand
GGGGCATGACACCGTCGGAGGCGGCGACAACCAAAATCGCGCCGTCCATCTGCGCGGCGCCGGTAATCATGTTTTTGATGTAGTCCGCGTGGCCGGGAGCGTCCACGTGCGCGTAGTGCCTATTGGGGGTTTCATACTCGGAGTGCGAAAGAGAAATCGTAATTCCTCGCGCTTTCTCTTCCGGCGCCTTGTCGATGTCGTCGACGCCTTTCACGGTCGCCGAGTAACCGCCCCCAGCTTTCGCCAACACGTGCAAAATCGCCGCTGTCAAGGTGGTCTTGCCGTGGTCGACGTGGCCGATGGTGCCGACGTTCATGTGCGGCTTCGTTCGATTAAATTCTGCCATATTATTTTTATCTATTTACTAATAATTAATACCAATAATTTTCCCTTGCTAAATAACTAACACCCGAAGACGCCAAAAAACAAAAGGCGCATGAATGCAGTTGAGCTATAGTATCAGAAGCAGTTTGGGCGTCAACCCCGTAGTGAATTTTGGCGAATAGAATTCCCCGCGCCATAGGCGCATCGCCAAAATCTACTACAGGGTCAAGCCAAAATCCTACTTTCGCGAGACTACAATCTCGTCCGCCACGTTTTTCGGTACTATTGCATAGTGAGAAAATTCTAGATTTGGTACAGCCCTCCCCTCTGTTAGTGAACGAAGTTGCGTCGTGAAGCCGAAGAGTTCGGAGAGCGGGACTTTCGCGGTGATGACCTTGACCTGCCCGCGCTCGCCGAGCGCTTCTATCTGCCCTCGCTTGGAATTGATGCTTCCGGTTACGTCGCCCATGAATTTCTCCGGAGTGACAACTTCCAATTTCATAATCGGTTCAAGCAGAACCGGTTTCGCCTGCCGGAGCGCTTCCTGCATCGCATTGATTGCCGCGAGCTTGAACGCGATTTCGGACGAGTCGACGTCGTGGTACGAACCGTCATACAGCTCCACGGAAACATCAACCACTGGAAAACCGGCCTGAATGCCGCGCCCCATCGCCTCTATTATTCCTTTCTTCACCGGCTGAATGAATTCTTGGGGAATAACGCCTCCCTTGATGCTATTGATGAACTCAAAGTGGTCATCTCTCTCAACATTATTTTTAATTTTCTTTCCCGGAACGAGCGGCTCGAGCGGCTTAATGCGAATTTTCACATGGCCGTACTGGCCTCGGCCTCCGGTCTGCTTGATGTGCTTGTATTCCACGTCGGCGGTGCCCTGCACCGTCTCGCGGTAAGCGACTTGCGGTTTGCCGGTGGATGCTTCAACGCCGAATTCGCGTCGCATCCGGTCAACTATGATTTCCAAATGAAGCTCGCCCATGCCCGAGACAATTGTCTCCAGAGTCTCCGGATCTGATTCAACGCGAAAAGTCGGGTCCTCGTCGGAGAGGCGCGAGAGGGCCATGCCCATTTTTTCCTGGTCAACTTTCGTTTTCGGTTCTATGCGCATTGATACGACTGGCTCGGGGAAAACGATGGCTTCAAGCGCTATGGGATGGTCTTCGTCGCAAAGCGTCTGGCCGATTTTTATTTCTTTGAGGCCGACCGCGGCGGCAATTTCGCCAGCGTACACGTCTTTAAGGTCTTCGCGTTTGTCCGCTTGCAAGCGCACGATGCGCCCCAAGCGTTCTTTCCTGCGGGTAGTCGCGTTGTAGAGAAAATCGCCCGCGCTCACTTTTCCGGAATATACGCGGAAGAAAGAAAGGGCGCCCACGAACGGGTCTCCCTGCAGTTTGAAAACGAGCGCGGCAAAAGGCGCGTCGTCGCTCGAGGCCCTGGTTTCCGCTTCATCAGTTTCAGGATTGATTCCTTTAGCGGGAGGCAAATTAAGAGGGCTCGGCAGGTAATCCACGACGCCGTCCAAGACGAGCTGTACGCCCTTGTTCTTCAGAGACGAGCCGACAAAAACCGGAAAGACTTTATTTTCCACGACGGCCTTGCGCAAAGTCTTCTTCAAGACATCAAGAGCGATTTCTTTTCCTTCCAGGTATTCGTGCATTACCGCGTCGTCGTTTTCTACGATTCTTTCAATCAGTTCGCGGCGCTTCTCCTCGGCATCTTTTTTCAAGTCCGCCGGAATCTCTCCCGCGACCACGTCTTTTCCCTTTTCTCCCTCAAAGCGGTAGGACTTCATCGCGAGCAAATCAACGATGCCTTCAAATTTATCTTCAAGCCCGATGGGAATTTGCATGCGCACCTCTTTGGTTGAGTGCCGCTCCAAAATGCTCGCGTAGGATTTGTCAAACAACGCACCAGTGCGGTCTAATTGATTTATGTAGCAAAGCCGAGGCACGTTCGCTTCCTCTGCGTAGCGCCAGTTAGTTTCCGATTGCGGCTCCACTCCCGCGACTCCGTCAAAAACTACGACCGCGCCGTCCAGGACGCGCATCGAGCGCTTAACTTCGGAAGTGAAATCAATGTGGCCGGGGGTGTCAATAATATTGAACCGATGCTTGTAGGAAGTGTCGGCGCCCATGTACGAAGGATTCCAAAAACATGTGATGGCGGCGGCGGTGATGGTGATGCCGCGCTCGCGCTCCTGCTCCATCCAGTCCGTTACTGTCGTTCCTTCGTGTACTTCGCCGATTTTGTGCGACATTCCGGTATAAAAAAGGATGCGCTCGGACGTGGTAGTTTTCCCCGCATCGATATGCGCGATTATGCCGAAATTTCTTACCTTCTCCAAAGGATAATCACGACTCATATATTTGATACAGAATTAAGTTCCGAAGCATGCCCCGTTAGAAATGCGGAGCACTTTCTAATGGGGTTACGAACTTTCTCCAACGGATAATCGCATGCCATAGCGTGAAAGAGCGAGCTTCTAGCTTCTAGAAAATGCTACTAGTAAATTACCAGGTAAAATGTGCGAAGGCTTTGTTGGCTTCGGCCATTCTGTGCGTTGTTTCCTTTTTCGTGACGGCTGAACCCTCGCCCTTGTGCGCGGAGCGGATTTCATTGAGCAAGCTGACGGCCATCGGCTTTCCTTTTGTGCCTTCGGCCGCCTCCACAATCCAGCGCATGCCGAGCGCGAGCCGCCGCTCTGGGCGAACCTCGCGCGGGACCTGATAGTTGGCCCCGCCCACTCGGCGGGAGCGCACTTCCACTGTCGGGCTGGCCTTTTCGAGCGCCTCTTCAAGCACGGTTACAGGGTCGCCGTCTTTTTTCAATTCTTCCATGACTTTGTAAACGATTCTTCTGGCTGTGTCCTTCTTCCCGCGCTCCATCACATAGTTTATGAGTTTGGCAACCTTAAACGAGCCGTAAACTGCGTCAGGCGGAACGATATTTTTTCTTTTTGTCGGGCGACGCATAGATTAGAATTTGGATTTTATTTCTTAACCTTGGGCAGTTTAGCTCCATAACGTGAGCGGCCGCGGCGGCGCGTGTCAACTCCTGTCGCGTCTAGCTTTCCACGCACGATTGTGTAGCGCAAACCGATGTCCTTCACGCGCCCGCCCCGCACTAAGACGACAGAGTGTTCCTGGAGCGCGTGGCCCTCACCGGGAATATAGGCCGTGATTTCCATGCCGTTAGTGAGTCGAACGCGCGCGATTTTGCGAATCGCCGAGTTCGGCTTGCGCGGGGTCTTTGTCGTCACGCGCGTGCATACGCCGCGTTTGAAAGGCGATGGAAAATAACTCGGCCGGTTCGCAATGGTATTAAAACCGCGCGAAAGAGCGATGGTCTTCGTTCGCCATGTTTTCTGTTTGCGCCCCCTGCGCGTTAGTTGATTTATTGTAGACATTTAAATTAAATGCGCGCATCGCGCGCACCAGCAATCTACTATAGATGGCTTCGTTGCGCAACCTTAAAAATCAAATTCTAATTTCTCGAACCCACCTTCCTCACGCGGCCGAATGGTCACCAGCTTGCCGCTTTTTCCATCATTTTTAAGGTAATAGAAAGCCAGTGTTGATTTATTAAAACTGCTCATGACAATCCTTATTTCTTTAATCCCTGCAGAATAATTGATTCCCTTTATAAAAGTTTTGTGGTCGGCACCTATTGGACTTTTACTCAAGAAAGCTGCGGCGTCATGGCTTATCCATGCGCTAATACCCTTGATGCCGCTACTCACTTCTTTCAAATCTTTCTTGTCTGGAATCTTGTATTCTATTCTGGGACCTTCCGGTTTGTGCAACTCCTGTACAACACTCGTCGCTGCGTACCCAAGAAGAACACCCGTTGTTATATCCCTTGCGGCTTTCGCAACTTTCTTCAGAAAAGGTCGTCTTTCCGGACCTCTTCGTCGGGGATTACCAATATCTTCGTTCATGTCTTTTCGGGGTTGGAGCTGCAAAAATCAGATTGAGTAGCTACATTCCCGCAATCGCATGCGCTAC
>CAZSPA010000071.1:0-4394 GCA_964608685.1 uncultured Candidatus Saccharibacteria bacterium | reverse complement strand
GTTTAGCGTGCCGTGGCGAAGCGGGTGATATAATTGCGGGATGTGGTCTTCTAAAACACTCCTCAATTCATCCGCGCAAGATAGCTCGTTCTCACGCGCGTTTGCGCGCTGGTTTCCCACGCCGAAACTTCTGTCACCGCGCTCTGCCGGCATCGATATATCAGACTCGTCCGTAAAATGGATTATCATAACGCCGCGCAAGCGTGGCAATGAAGTAGTTTCCTACGGAATGGAAATGATACCGGAAGGCGTTGTTGAAAAGGGTGCGATACAAGACGGACCTGCTCTAGCGGAGGTTCTAAAAAAAGTGAAAGAGCAAATGAGCGGAGTAAGTCGCGCCCATGCTACGTTACCTGAAGAGGCAGCATACGTTTTTAGCATGCATGTTCCAGAACAAACCGTACGCGAGCAAATTTTAAGCATGATTGAATTTGAGCTTGAAAACAGAGTCCCGATACCTCCCTCGGATGCAGTTTATGACTTCAATGTAATCATGGAGCACGATGATGGTTTCGGAGAAGAGATTGGTGTCGTGGTCTTTCCGCGCGAACTTGCGGAAAATTATGTCGCGGTGTTTGAATCTGCCGGAATTGAAATCATCTCGCTCGAACTAGAGGCGCGTTCCATTGCGCGCGCGATTTCAGGCAATCGCCCGGACGAACCCATAACTCTTTCCGTAGATTTTGGTCGCGCGCGAACTGGCTTTGCCGTTTTGAAAAAAGGCATTCCTATATTCACATCAACCGTCGAGGTTGGCGGCGAGCAAATGACGCGTGCTCTTATGGAGAAACTCTCGCTCTCGCCGGAAGACGCTCAAATATTTAAAAACGACCAAGGACTTCTGGCAGAAGGAGGGGCAAAGTCTCCCGGCGTCGAGGCACTCATCGGCACAGCATCTGCTCTCTCGGACGAAATCGCAAAACATTATCACTATTGGGACACTCGCCGCAACGATAAAGGAGAACACATGACTCCGGTCGGGAAAGTTCTTATCGTAGGTGGAACTGCCAATTTAAAAGGTCTTGCCGATTACGTAGCAAGCCGCGTACAGGCTCCGACAGAGCTTCCAAATGTGTGGCGGAATGTATGCTCTTTCGACGAGTACGTTCCCCCGATCGATAGGCGGGAATCATTGCGATACGCGACTGCCATCGGACTTGCTCTGCGGGGCACCTAAGTTATCCCAGCCCCACTTTTGCAAAACATATTTAACATGTCAAACCTGCTTCCAAAAGAAAGACTTGAATTTGTGTGGGCTGATTACCGCAGCCGGCTTATTTTGGCAGGGGCGCTGGTATTTCTAGGAGTTGCAATTCTCGCGGGCATCGCCTTTTTGCCCGCGTATGTTGTACTTAGGGTTGGAACAAGCTCGCAAGAAAAACAGAGTGCCGATATTGCCTCACAGTCGGGCGCGAATTCTCAAAGCCGTACCGAGCGGGCCGATATCCTGCGTTCACAAATGCTTCTTGCGCGCGTCGCGCCGATTATTTCCGCCACAAGTTCTCCGACAGAGATTCTGAATTCCGCACTCGCGCTCCGCCCGAATGGAATCTCGATAAACCACATTAATTTTGTGTCGGGGAAAGGCGGGTCGGTCATAATAAATGGGGAAGCCCGAGGAAGGGAGGACATTAATCAATATCGAGATTCTCTCTCTAAAGGGGGGCGTTTTGAAGGAGTTTCGATTCCTGTTGGTGCCCTTGTGGGGTCGGAGGGCGGAGCGTTTACTATCACGCTCACAGGAAATTTTTAGGAATATGAAAACGCGCAAAATTACACTTGTTGCATGGGGAGCAGTAACAGCCGCGCTTGCCGCGTGGGTTCTTGTCGCAGCGTTTGCATGGACGATTTTCACGCAGGAGAGCGAACGCAGTTCGCTGGCGAATGATGCGGAGGCAATCGCTACCCGCGAAACTGCCGAGCTTCGTTTGCATGCGCTGGCGCGCGACACAAAAAGCGCGCGGGAGCAGATGGACTTTCTCGCGAAGACGGAAATTCTCCGAATCGCGGATATGATAGAAGGGGTGGGAAAATTCGCGGGTGTTGAAATCAAAATAAGTGGAGCGAGCCCAGAGCCCACGCAGCCGCAAACGAACGGAAAAACACCATCTCCTCGCGCCGTTGATTTTCTGGTTGAAACGGAAGGCACGTTTGCATCCCTAATGCATGCCGCCGCGCTTCTTGAAAATCTCCCCGCTATTTCTTCGGTGCAAAACCTTGAACTTGAGCGTGTGCAGAATTACGACAGTCCCGCTAAAAACAAGACACCGTTTTGGCGGCTGAATGCGCGAGTTAAAGTTATAACGACCGCCGACATATCATCATGAACCCTGAATCACACGGGAAGCAGAGCGTACGAGACATGTATTCATATCGGCATAGGCCGGAGAACATGCATGCCTTTGCTAATCTCTATTGGCGTACGCTTCTTTACATCGCTTCAGCGGTAACGCTCCTTGCAATCGGTTTCGGAATCTGGGAACTCTCCTCGGTATTGCAGGATCTTGGGTCAAGCGCCGGAGCGGGGAACAGCGTCCAGCCGATTCCCACCCTCGATCGAGCGCAGCTTAAGAATACGCTCCAGGGTTTTCAAGCCCGCGAAGCACGCTTTGAATCTTTAAAAATATCCGTGCCAGATTTCGCCGACCCGTCTAAATGAGTTTTGGTGCCCCCGGTAGGAATCGAACCTACATTGACGGCTTAGAAGTCCGCAGTTCTGTCCATTGAACTACAGGGGCTTATTGATAGTTTTTACCCAGAATTTGCATTATGTATATGTTCGCCTGTTGTAAGTTGCTCGACCGCTGCTTTACGACCTGGTACATATACAATAAGGTAACAGGTATGCGCGGTTAGCTCAGGGGTAGAGCAATCGCTTTACACGCGAAAGGCCGGGGGTTCAAATCCCTCACCGCGCACCCCGTTAGAAGTCAGCGAATGTAAGCAATGCACGATTGTGCGGAACTGTAACAGGAGTATCGTATGCCAATGGAAACCGAAACTTCTAACGGGGCGCACATGGAAAAGGAAGAGGTGCGGTGCGTCGTTTCGGGCAAGGTACAGGGAGTCGCATTCCGATTTTTTGTCGCCAAGCATGCGCGGCATCTTGTGCTTGTCGGATACGTTCGCAACGCGCCCGATTTTAAGGTTGAAGTTGTAGCGCAGGGATTCTCGGACAAATTGGAGAAATTTATTGAGCATCTGCGCAAAGGCCCTTTTGGGTCCCATGTTTCAAATGTAAATGTTGAGCGGCGCGAACCGACGGAAGAATACGAAACATTTGAGATTGTCTATTGATGGTGTTATAGTGCCTCACTCGTACGCACTTGCCCCGTTAGAAGTTCAACCTTGGATGTTTCCAACGGGAATTGTCGGCGAGAACGTTTCTATCTAATTGAAGAAAAATATGAAAACTTCTAATGGGGTGACAATAGCAAATACGGTAAAAACATCGCCCGTGGACATGAACGCGCGGAAGGAACTGGATGTAAGGCCGGGGGACACTGTGCGCGTATGGCAGAAGATAGAGGAAAAAGGGAAGACCCGCCTTCAGGCGTTTGAGGGATTGGTCATCGCGCGCAAGCATGGCCGAGAAGCTGGGGGAACCTTTACTGTGCGCCGGGTCGCGAGCGGAGTCGGAGTTGAAAAAATATATCCGCTTTACGCGCCGATGATAGACCGCGTGGAAATCGTAAAGCGCTCGCGCGTGCGCCGAGCGAAGCTCTACTTCATACGCGACAAAGCGACGCGCGAATCGCGCCGCCAGCTCCGCCGCTCAAAGATGATGGATACGCGTGCGACATCAGACGTAGTCAATAAAGAAAAAGCCGCCGCTTTGGAGAAAGCGGCGAAGGACAAAGAAGCCGTTGAAGTAAAAAGCGAATAAAGTTTCTTTTTTTCTGTACGTAACATTCTAATGTTTTGCAAAACGTTAGAATGAGAAGAATTGGGTTTTTAGGGAAATGAAACGAGCCGCCACCAAACTAAGTTTGAAGATAAAGAGAATGTTAGCTATAGTGGGCAAACGTCTTTAGTTGCTCTCTAGGCCAACTCTTGACAAAACAATGCCCGGGTGTCGAAATTAGTATACGAGCTACCTTGAGGTGGTAGTACCCGCAAGGGTGTGCAGGTGCGAGTCCTGTCCCGGGCACAATGAAATTCCAGTCTTCAAAAATTGTTTCGATATCTCTTATTTCATTATTGTTTGCTAATATTGCTTTTGCACAAGATTCCTGCAGCTCGTTGAAAGAGATTTTTGAAAACGCTAATCATTGTAACAACAGTAGCGTTTCTATTCACGGCAGAGTCTATGAACTTTTGGATAATGAGTTGGCTTTGCAGGGATCAAAATATGTGTACGGTTTTCAACTTACGGATAATGGAACACAAATCAT
>CAZSPA010000070.1:3298-4443 GCA_964608685.1 uncultured Candidatus Saccharibacteria bacterium | reverse complement strand
CGAAAACATACGACTTTTTTAGTGGTATGAGCCGCTCCTCCATTAAAAAAGGCTGTATGTTTGAGTCCTCCTCATTCCCACTCCTTTTCCTCCTCTGCGTCAGTTCCAGATTTTGGCTCGTCATCATCGTCTTCAATGTTCTCGTCCAACACCTCTCCGAGAGTACCCTCTAAAAGACCTTCTTCCTTATCTTCATCTTGAAAATCCTTATAACCCATACATTATTTAGGACCTAACTCCCTTATTAACACCCACATATTACCTAGCGCGTGTTCCCCCGCAAGATTGCAACCTGCATATGTGTGCATAACTCGCTATACTGCACATATGCATAAGGATGACGCCATTTCATCGCATTTTCGCCTAATCCCTACGCAGATGTCTGCCCTGCGGAAGCTCGGTATCTTTTCTATAAATGACCTCCTTTACCATTTCCCCGCAAGATACGAAGCCGAGGGGCTATCAACGCAGTCGGACAAGCTTATTTCAGGGACGAAGGTTACTCTCTACGGAAAACTTTCCAACCTCAAAGCAAAAAAGCTCTGGAAAAGCCGGCGCCCTGCGACAGAAGGAATATTCGAGGACGGAACGGGACGAGTGAAAGTTCTTTGGTTCAATCAGCCGTACATCGTGCGAATGTCTCCGCAAGATACACTCGTCAAACTTACAGGAGTTGTAGCAGGAAAAGATAAGCCGTATATTACGAATCCGGAAATTGAAATTGCGTCTTCTATTCCCGCTGGATTGTTTGAGAAAGTCCCGACGCATGGGTCGGGACCCCGACAAGACATCGGGGCCGGAAGCTCGTCTTTCCCCGTTTATCCGGAAAGTCGCGGTATAACAAGCAAATGGTTTTATCACGCGCTTCAGCGAGTCTTTTCTAGCGTAATCTACGCAAAAATGGAGGACCCGATTCCAAGCGACATTCGCGCGAGATACCATTTGCCCGATTTGGCGACAGCGCTTGTGTGGATTCACACTCCAGAAAAACAAAGCCACGCCGAGGCCGCGCGCAAGCGCTTCGCATTCGAGGAAATATTCACGATTCAAGTCGCGAAGGCGCAGGAACACGCATTAAACGATGCCCAGGTTTCGTTTCCGATCAAAGATGCCCGCGCGCTCGCTCACAAGTTTTTCGCGTCGCT
>CAZSPA010000070.1:0-3288 GCA_964608685.1 uncultured Candidatus Saccharibacteria bacterium | reverse complement strand
TCGAGCTGGCGCACGTTGCCCGGCCACGGCGCCGCGCAGAGCCGCGCCATCGCCGACATTCTCAAGGATTTCTCGGGCACGCATCCGATGGCGCGGCTTCTTGAAGGCGATGTTGGCTCTGGAAAAACGCTTGTCGCGGCTGCGGCTTCTTATGCGGTAGTACACAGCCGCCCAGTAGGGCGTGGGTCCGGCACTTTGCAGGTTGCATACATGGCGCCCACGGAAATTCTCGCGACACAACACTTTCAATCTTTTATTGAATACTTCCGACACTTGCCAATCAACCTCGCCCTCATTACCGGTAGCGGTTGTTGGAAATTTCCTTCCAAGGTCGCTCGCGGAAAACCAACCGCAATTTCACGAGCGCAATTATTAAAATGGGTTGAGAACGGCGAAATCGCCATGGTGGTGGGAACACACGCTCTAATACAGAAATCGGTTAAGTTCCAGAACCTTGCGCTTGCGATTGTGGACGAACAGCATCGCTTCGGAGTTAATCAGCGCAAGGCTCTGATTCGCAGAACTGACGCGGAAATGATTCCTCACTTTTTGTCTATGACCGCAACGCCGATCCCCCGCACGCTGGCGCTCACGCTCTATGGAGACCTTGATATTTCTGTCTTGGACGAACTTCCGCCTGGTAGAGCGAAAGTAACGACGCGGCTCATAAAAAAAGAAAACCGCGCCGAGGCGTATGAAAGCGCGCGCCGCGAGCTATCGGCGGGACGGCAGGCGTTTGTCGTGTGTCCGCGGATAGAAGAACCGGACTCGGAAAAAATGAACGCTCTCCAAGCAAGGTCGGCAAAAGCGGAAGCGAAACGCCTGCAAAAAGATATATTCTCTGAATTTAAGGTCGGACTTTTGCATGGCGCGATGTCCGCCAAAGAGAAAGACAGTGTTATGGAAGAGTTTGCCGCGGGCAAAATTCACATTCTCGTCGCCACCTCCGTGGTAGAGGTCGGAATCAATGTGCCGAACGCGACAGTGATGCTCATCGAGGGAGCGGAGAGATTCGGGCTCGCCCAACTCCACCAACTGCGCGGCCGAATTATGCGCTCATCGCATCCTCCGCATTGTTTCCTCTTGCCGGAAACCTTTGGCGAAATTTCCTCGAAACGGCTCAAGGCGCTCGAAAAAAGCGACGACGGATTCAAGCTCGCCGAGGCTGATTTAGAAGCTCGAGGCGCGGGAGATTTGTTTGGTCGGCGGCAATGGGGAATTTCAGATGTCGGCATGGAAGCCCTGAAAAATCCGCGTCTCATTCAAGCGGCGCGGGAAGAGGCGCATAAATTGGTGCGCGAAGACGAAACACTCGCAAAACACCCAGCTTTAGCGGAGCGCGTTAAGAATATTTCTGGCGAGCTTCACTCCGAGTAAACGGGAAATCAGCGGTACATCAATAAACAGTAATTGTCCGCATACCGACTATTCCGCCTCTCGCAGAACCGCGGCGAAGTTCGGCAGTAAATATCCCCGGCCTATTATAGCTATGCGTCGTCTGAAAGGTGTATGAAATACACCTGTTCGAGCCATACGCAAGCCTTTCGTTTTCTCCATCGCCGTAGATTAGCGTGTAGGTATCGTCGGTACACAATTGCTGGCCGTTGATTACGCCAAAAAAGGTGGTCAAGAGAGGCGCTCGTCCAGAAGCAGTGTTCACTTTCAGCGAATCAGCAAACGATGCCTGCTGTGATGCCGATGAGGATTGCCCTCCTGTTTGGATTGACACTTGCGTTTGCGATGCGGTTCCTCGAGGAAAGACGGACACCGTAGCATATGTTTTGTGTTGGCCGGAAGATAGGGAGAGTTGAAAATTTCCGACGCTCTGATATGTATGCGCGATATTCTGCGTCGATTGCTGGCAGTTATTCGCGGGGACAGAAATTTGATATGGCGTAGAGCCATCGCCGTAATTTATTGCGTAAACAGCCCCTCCGCAAACATTCGCGGTGTTTACTGTAATTTGGACATTGACCACAAGGGGCACATTACCGGAAATCGGAGTTACGACCATAAAGCCACCGAGCGCTGGCGCGGCCGCGGTCGGAATTTGGGTAGAGCCCTGGCACTGCGAGATCATCGCCGCAATCGTGCGCGGGCCTGCTACGCCAAATCCGGTACTAGCGGGTGTGCCAGAGGTGACGATATTGAATTTCACTTGCCAGCGCTTGACGGCAACTTCCGTAGAAGGCCCATAAGATCCATTAACAGTTCCTTCCGGATAAACACTCGGGTCTCGCGCTAAGAATTTCTGAAGCCGCGTGACGGCATCCCCGCTTGCGCCGCGCGTCAAGCCCTTTCCGAAAAGCGGACATGCCTGAACGTTGGCGCCAGTCACTGTTTCAGACGCCCCCAGTCGTTGCTGAAGTTGTACTGTGCGATTTTGCAAATCTTGCACCTGCGGCGGGATCTCATCAGCCGTGACAGCGCTTGAAAACAAAGGGAAACCAATAATTAGCGCAGTCGCGATGGGAAGAAACGTGGCTCTCATGCCCGCATTGTCGCACACGCGGAAAACCGCGCAACATCAAATCCACACATGAATCGGTCGTTCGAGTGGCTAAAAATTGTAATGGTTATTTTCTCTGGGGATTCGAGTTTCTAATATTTAACGCAACCACAATTGCAGTCAGGCTACTTACCAGATACGGGAACCATACTTGAGAAATCCATGGTGTAGGAATTAAAAACAGTATATCGGGGGTAATGAGTGAATAAGGCCATCTGACGGTTACCCATAGTCCTACATAATAGAAAATATCCCAAAAGGCAAACACCCATAAAAACATTGCGAATTGCTCTTTGAGTTTGTTAGCAGAGAGTGCGGCAACTGTGATGAGTACAATCATGGTTGCAGTTTCCCGTAAAACTTCCACAGTCAATAAACTTTTAGGCAACATGGTCAAGGCCTGAATCTGTTGGTAAGTGCCGGGCGACTGTTGAATTACATCGGACAAACTGCCCATATAACCTGGCAAAAGACCGAGAGCCGCGCGTAAGTAAACTACGACCGAGGCCTCAACAAACCCAAATGCTATGCCAAAGATGGCCGCAATGAACAGTTGTTGTTTTGTGATGTTCAACTTATCTTTTCGGAAAAGAAAGAAGGCGATAACCGGCACAAGAAGTAAAAGGTTAACCCACCAAGGTTCTGCAAATGGAGTAAATTGATCCATAAAGTCGTCTGGTAACAAAAGTTTAACAGATTTTCTGCGTCACATTTTAGTCCGCCCGCTTGGACTCGAACCAAGGACCTCGGAGGTATAAGCTCCTTGCTCTAACCAACTG
>CAZSPA010000069.1:0-4453 GCA_964608685.1 uncultured Candidatus Saccharibacteria bacterium | reverse complement strand
GGCTCTTTCGAGACCGCAGGGCGTTAAACCCTGCGGCTCGAAAGACACCCTGCGCACAAGCGCAGGGCGTTGTGCCGGTTTCTGGCTCCTCGGCTCGGAAATAAAAATGTACTCATTTTTATTTCTCTCGCCCTATGTCGCCAGTAAAATTGCAGAGTCCGCGAGCCCTACTTTGCTACGGATAACATCTTGGACGGCGAGTGGTGGCCCCTGATTATTCGCACTTTTTTCGCTGGGACGCCGAGCCGCTCGGCGATTATTTTGACGATTCTCGCGTTCGCGGAATTTCTCTCTGCTTTTTCTTTTACGGATACCTTGAAGCCGAACGGGGTAAATTGTTCCACGCTCTCTTTTTTCTGCCCCGTTTTCACGCGCGCCTTGATGTACATGGCGGATAAATCTAATCCTTTTTTTTGAGAAATGTCAGGTATACGATGGCGCCGTCAATAATCAATCCCGCGATGCCTATAAACAACAGGAGGAAAAGAGCCCGGCGCGGCAGGGGGTTGCCCGTGATGAGGGCGTACAGCGACAAAAGCGCGATGCTGGGAAAAGTAATCAGTCCAAGGATGTCAAAACTCTCGGGACGGACATTCATACTCGGATTGTATCATCTATTAAATCTTATCAACACTCAGCAACTTGCGCCGATATGGCGAGTTATAATGAGCGCATACTTTAACAACTCTAAATATTCAACTTGATATATGGACAACACAAAAGTGCTGGTCGGGGCGGTAGTTGGAATAGTTCTCGGACTTATCGGCGGGTATTACATTGGGTACGACCGCGGCGGGAAAGCGGCGGAAGATGCGGCAAAAGCGGAAGCGGCCAAAACCGTCGAGGCAGCGAATCCTTTCGCGGACGTGAAAACGAATCCTCTTGAGGACGTGAAGACAAATCCGTACGAGAACGTGAAAACTAATCCTTTCCAATAACGGTATGCGCAATCATCTTGGCGCCTTCGGAGTCTTCGCTGGAACTTTGCTTCTTGCCAGCTTCGCATTCGCTCAAGAAAGCACAGTAACCTTCCCTGTTCCGGAACTTGGCAACTGCACGTCTAAAGAACAATGTAAAACATATTGCGACCTACCCGCGAATCACGACTCCTGCATCGCATTCGCGGAATCTCACGGATTAATGAGCAAAGAGGAAGTAAAAATCGCGCGCGCAATCGGGACAGAGAAAGGACCCGGTGGATGTGTTGGATTCCAATGCAAGACATATTGCGACGAGGAAAAGAATATAGACGAGTGTTTGAGTTTTGCGCAAGAGCATAAACTTATCACAGAAAACGAGCTGGCGGTTGCGCGCGAAGTTCGCACGAACGGCGGTCCCGGCGGATGCAGAAGCGAGAGAGAGTGCCGAGCATATTGCGAGGGCGATGGCGAGGGGCGTTTTGAGGAGTGCATCTCATTCGCGGAGAAGCATAATCTTATCGGCAAAGAAGATTTGGAGCGCGCGAAGAAGCTCGGCGACAAACCAGGACCGGGAGGGTGCAGGAGAGAGCAGTGCAGGACTTACTGCGAAGACCCCGCTCACATGGATGAATGCGTGTCGTTTGCCGTAGAGAACGGATTCATGTCGCAAGAGGAGGCCTTGATGGTCCGCAAAATGGGAAACAAGCCGGGGCCGGGCGGGTGCAAAGGGGAAGCGTGCCGAACTTATTGCGACGACCCCGCCCACGGCGAGGAATGTTTCAAGTTTGCCGAAGAGAACGGGCTTATGTCGCCCGAAGAGCTGGCGAACGCGCGGAAATTCATAGGAAAGCCGGGGCCGGGCGGGTGCAAGGGCGAAGAGTGCAGAACCTATTGCGATAATCCCGAACACATGGACGCTTGCATAGCGTTTGCCGAAGAGAACGGAATGATGTCAAAAGACGAAGCGGCTCAAGCCAGAAAAATGGGCAATAAACCGGGGCCGGGCGGATGCAAGGGGCAGGAGTGCCGCAACTACTGCGACAACGGAGCGCACCAGGAGGAGTGTACCGCGTTTGCCGTTGAGAACGGATTTATGACTCAAGAAGAAGCAGATAGGTCGAGGGAATTCATGAATAACGGAGGCCCCGGCGGATGCCGCGGCGAAGAGTGCAAGACTTTTTGCGACGATCCGGCGCATCAGGGAGAGTGCATGCGGTTCGCCGAGGAACATGGATTTGCCGAGAAGCGCGGAGAGCAGGGACCTCCCGGATTTGAAGACAGAGAAAGGGGCGGTCCGCCAACCGGCGGAGGCCCCGGCGGATGCAAGTCGCCGGAGGAATGTAAAGCTTTCTGCGATTCAAATCCGGAGGCGTGCCGCGGGTTTGGCCCGCCGCCCGACGGCGAACAAAGATTCGGCCCTCCTCCAGGTGATGGCAGAGATTTCGGGCAAGAGCGCGCGATAGAGCGCCGAGGGTTTGAAGTTCCTCCCGGGCAGATGCCTTGCGCGTCCCCAGAAGAATGCAAAAAAGCATTTGAGAATAATCCAAACGCCTTTAGAGAACAGGGCGAACCGCAAGATGCGGGAGTACGACTAGAGTCGGGAACGGAACCACATGCGCCAGGCGAAGCGCGGCAGGATGTCCGAATGCCGAATCCGCAAGATTTCCGCCGAGGAGAAACACGCTCGATGCCGCCCGGCTTCAGTGAACAATACCAGAAGCAATCAGAGGCGCAGTTCCGCGAGCAGTATCAAAAACAATACGAGGGGCAATACCGTGAGCAGTATCAAAGGCAATATCAGGAGCAGTCTCGAGGGGGATTTGTTCCGCCGCGAACTATGCAGGGAGCGCCGGCAGATATGCAGGGAGGAATGACGCCGGAACAACAGCAACTGTTTGCTCAACCGCAGTACCGGCAAGAAGGCGGTGTTCCGCCCGCAACCGGATCGTTCGCGCCACCTCCACCCGGAGGAACATCGGGGGACGCGGGTTCGCCAGCTCTGCCTCCGTCACCCTCGCAATCGGCGCCGCCTCCGCCGTCGGAATCGGCCCCTTCCCCGCCGCCAGCGGCGCAAGGCAGGCCATCAAGTTTTGTCGCCTCCGTTTTCTACATCTTCGAGCAGCTTCTTCGCTGAATTTTTCTAGAATCTCCCGAAAGTCAGCATTTAGAAACGGATTGGTTATCCGTGCAGTAGGCCGTACCTTTAGAGATTGCGTAGATGGCTATTGCGAGTAAAGCGCTGAGAAGTACAGTGAAATGCTGGTTCCCGACATTAAAAATCCAGGTCGCGCACGACCTCGGCGTCAATTTCCTCAAAATTGGTTTGCCGAATTCCGCCGTAGAATCGCACCGTGTCCCCCGCCACGAACCGCGTCAAGCTTGATGATTTTTTACTGCTGTTTAGGACACTGGATCCCTCGGCAAGATAGACGGTGTAATCCGTATTGCCAACCGCTATTACAAGGGTCGCAGGCAAAGTCGTTGCGGAAATGCTTTTGAGCGTCCCTTGGAAATTGCGCGGCACGAATATGCTTTTATCTTGGTGCACTTCTACGAGCGATGCCGAGAAAACGTTTTTGGAATAGTCGTAATTGCCCACGGCCGAAGGAATCCTGTCTCCTTGATGTATGTCGCGCAGACCGATGACGCGCACTCCCTTTTGTATGATTGTCGATGTCGCGAGCGTTACGGTCGTTGCCGGGCCAAAATTAGTATTGGAAAGAACGAGCAACGAGCTTTCGGGACTGACGCTCGCAACCGTGCCGGAAATAGTTTTAGACTCAACTTGGAGCGAAGTATCGCGGATGCGGGTGGCGTTTATGATGAGAACCCCCTCTCCGGAAGAAAGCCGGCCTTCCACATCAAGTATGTCTTTCTCTTTGATTTCGTTAACGTTCGCCGGTTCGCCATGCGCCTTGGTTATCGCTGTGTCTTTCCGCGCGAGAACAGTAACGCGGACATATACATTATTTCCCCAGGTCACGCGGGAAAAGAAATTTGAGGTTCCGGCTTTTTGGTAGACGACGACATTGGTCGCGTAGAACTTGCCGTCCGGACTTATGCGAAGCTCCGACGGCGAGGCCGCGTATGCGACCGTGGCAACAAACATCGCAAGCAAAACGGCTCCTAAAACAATGCTCTGTACGGATAATTTGCTGAAACTAGACATAGTATGCAGGATTATACCCGCCACGCCGAAAATATCTACGCTTGCGATATGTGGGTTTCCGCGGATGGGGAGTGTCGCGTTTACTCCTTGAACTTTATGGAACAGCCGAGCGAGGGATTAAACCATGGTTCGATTGGCTCGCCGCGAAGCATCTTCCGCATGTTCTCGCGAATTGTATGCTCTTTCACTTCCTCTTGCGGTTCTAGGGCGTCGGTAATTCGGCCGTGAAATACCAATTTCGCGTCTTTGTCGAAAAGGAACGGGTCGGGCGTACACGTTGCGCCGTAGGTGTGCGCCACAGTGCCGTCCTCATCCATAAGATATGGAAACGCGATGCCGCGCTCTTTCGCGAATGCTTTCATAT
>CAZSPA010000068.1:0-4468 GCA_964608685.1 uncultured Candidatus Saccharibacteria bacterium | reverse complement strand
GTTACATTTGACGCTACTACGACAGTCGGAGCTCCGGTAGCTTCATCTGTCCCGGAAAGAGAAATGTCCTCAAGAATCGGCGGAGTTTGCCCAATCTGGCTTGTTGATGGAGTAAATCCTATTCCAATCGCCGCCAATCGAGGCGAACTTCCGCGGACACCAACGCCAGACTCTATGTCGCCGATACCCCACGTGAGAGTTCCATCGGTTCCATTGAAAGAGATTTTCTCAGATGCTGGCAAAACCCCTAGTGACCGGACATACGATGGCAAGCGTGCCGTAAGTTTCGCGTTTTTGATTTTATTAGTGGTGTTTGTGACTGTGAACAAAATGGCATAAGTTGTTTCTTGGCCGGCTTTGGGCGGCATAGGGCCGATGCTTCCGAAAGGATTATCATAATAGTGGCCCTCTGCAGAAATTTGCAGGTTGCTTGCAACCTTAATGGTCTGTGATGCCGCTGCCTGCAGATTTTCCGGCACACCCGCCTCGGAAAGGCGCTTTGCTGAGGCGTTCACCGAAATAATAAGTTTAGGATTTCGAAGTGTTTCTAAAATATCGCTCGTTGGCATAACAAAGGAAAACTCCACAGTGCCTTTCGAACCTGGTACCAGATTGGCAAGCGCGCCATTTGTGGTCGTCTTGTCCCACAATACCGCGCTGTCAGAAGAGCGGTAAAAACCATCAGTCGATTGAACCATTTCTCCACTGATTTCCAAGCCCGATAGCCGCGCAACAATAACGGCATCAGTTATCACTGTTGAGAGATTATTTTGCCACGAGACAGAGACGTTAATCCTATCTCCGGGGGCGACTGTCACGCTTGTCCCGCTTTCTTTATTCACGGCAACCTCAAGATCCAAAAACGGCCTTGAAATGACGACGCGATAAGAACCTCCTGAAAGCACGGTATCTATGTTTGGACTTTCTATTGTTTTTCTAGTGCCGAGAGTCGTTTGGAATATGCGCTCATCTCCGGACCCTCCGGAAAGAGTTCCCCGGATTTCTATGCGAACCGATTTGCCGGGAAGCATGTCGCCTAGTTCCCAAACTCCGGGACGCACTGGTGCCGGAGTCGCAGACGAAAATTTGAATCCGAACGGATATCCTACGTTAAAAAGCACGTCTCTGATCGGAGTTGCAGAGTTCGAAGCAATAGTCAGCGTCAAGAGTATCGGTTGTCCGGAAACGGTTTCGCTATTACCGTCAATGGTAATAGAAAGCGGAGACGAACTAAAAACAAGCTCATAATTAGTTGCCGGCGTAACAAAAATCGCACTAGAACCTGAAAGGCGATATTCAAGTTCGATTTTCACAATTGCATGCTGTCCTTCTGCTCCGGTAAAAATCGCTTTCACTGGGATATTGCGAACCTCTCCGGACTCAAGCGCCCCGACGGGAACCCGCCTGCCAGGCGCGTCTGTCGAAGTTTGCGACGATATACGCGTACCGGGGGGATACGTTATGACCAGGTCGGCAAGCTCGAGTGCCGAGCGGTTTCTGTTTGATACGGTAACCTGAAATTCTACTACCTCTCCGCCGGCAACATTTGGCGGTCCTGAAACTGATACCGCGATATTTCCGGGAGAAGCTGGCAAAGAACCGCCGCCTAAAGTGAAATAGTAGATAAAAAATACCGCCGCACCGATGAAAAAGGCTATCGCCGCAAAAAGAAACCATCTTAAAATCATCCGCGTAGTCCTTATGCTGACAGGGGCTACTATCGAGCCTTTCGTTTCAGCTTCAGGCCTTTGCCAATCTTCGTCGACACGCAGATTTTCTTCTTCCAGGTTTCGGCGGGGATGGTCCTTTAGCTTCTCCGAAAGAGAGCGCGAATACATCACGCGGCGCAGGCGCTCTATTTTCTCGTCCTCGTTCGGCATCGGGTTCATAGTATTTATATAATAGCATCAAACTATACGCGAAAAGCGATGATACTTTTGGCACTACACTTGTTTGAGAGAAACGAGAGATATGAGATAAGAGTTAAGAAAAAACAACCGTATTTGCTCGTAACTCGTATCTCTTAACTCGTATTTCACAAGTGCGTCTCCGCAATGGCGCGGTTGATTGAATAGAGAATCTTGTCGCGAGCAAGTTCGGCTTCGCGCAAATGCTCCTCCGCGTATGCCGTATGCGTGAGAAGCGCCAGGTTAAGGGCTTCTTTGGAAATATATCCGAGCGCGAAGAGAACGCGCGCGACGCATACGAGTTCAATTGTCGCCCACGCCTCGCACCTCTCTTGAAAGAGCGCAGAGCGCGTTTCGCACAAGATATTAAAAAGCTCTTTGTTCTGCTCCTCGCCGGCGACAAACCTCACCACGAGTCCGGCTGCGCGCGCGAACGCCATCGCGCCTTTTATGTCTCCCAATTTTGGACTCTCGATTGCCGTTGCTCCCGCAAGACGCCATCCCGTCTTGCCGCTCACGAGAGAAACATTAGCCAAGGAATAATTCTGGAGCGCGTAGCGCATTTTAGATTTTGCCGAGCGTATTCCCCTAGCGCGAGCCCGCACGAGGCCGAAATCGCGCGTGTAGAGCGCGAGCATTCTGTCGGCTTCGCCAATTTCTCGGCTTCCGAGTACGAGCGCGTCTGTGTGGTACTTCTGATACATATAGGACTTACGTAATAACCTCAAAAGACGCCTTAAAACCGAGCTTTTCGTCTTTGCGAGCGGAGCGAAGCAATCCATGGTCTACGGCTCTAACCCTAGATTGCTTCGGCGAAGCCTCGCAAAGACGATTCATGGTTTGTGTATTTCCTAACATAAAAATAAGTCAGAATGCAAAAGTCAAAAATCAAAAGTTTATACAAGCGAGATGGTCGTATTCGTTTGCTCCCCGATTGCCTTCAAGTGCCGCTCGACAATTTGACGGTCTTCTTGAGAAATCGTGACGGAAACTTTGCCGTGTTCTCCCGGTTGTAACTTAGCGGCCTTGCGTGCGTCTTGCACGAGTCGTACAGCGTCTCGCACCACGCCTTCCTCCTTCAGCCCTGTTGTAAGTTCAATGTCGAGTGTGACTGTGGAAGAATCTCCTTCTCCACTTTTAAGCACGACTTCTTTTACATTGACTTCATCCGCAATGAGCGGAACGACATCCTGCCAAAAAGGAATTTCTTGACCGCTGTGTTTTATTGTGAGTCTTGCGAGCGGCTGGCGAACTTTAATGCCTGCCTCGGAGCGTTTCATCAAGGCCATGGTTACAAAGTTTCTCGCGAATAACATTACGGCCAAGATTGCGGGCGCGTCAAAATCCAACTTCGGTATTTCCGGCCACGACGCGAGATGCACGCTTTCTTCGTCCTCCTCTTCGCGCACGGCCTGAAAAATGTGTTCGGCGAGAAAAGGCATTGACGGCGCGATGACGCGCGAGAGCGTGTGGAGTACATATCGAAGTGTGGAAAGTGCCGTACGTTTATCTTCACCATCCTCCTTGATTCTCTCCCGCGAGCGGCGCAAGTACCACACAGAAAGGTCGTCAATGAAAAGCGAGAGCGGGCGTACTGATTTATCAAGCTGATATTTCTCATACCCATCTGTCGTTTCGCTAATCAAAGCGGCGGTGCGCGCGAGAATCCACCTATCCAAGATGTTCTCGCTCTTAAAATCGCGCGGGGTTTCATTCTCATAAAGCTTGTAAAACGCGAGTACGTTGCTCAACCGTCCGACATTTTTCTTTGCCACTTCATCCACTCCGCTTTCGGCAAAGCTCAAATTCTCGGCCTGCACGACCGGCGACGACAACATATAGAACCGCAGAGCGTCCGCGCCGTATTTATTAACAATGTCCGTCGGGTCTGGGTAATTATTGAGCTTCTTGGACATTTTCTTGCCGTCCTCGGTCAAGACGATGCCCGTCACGATGCAGTGCTTGAATGCCTCTTTTCCGAAGAGCGCGCCCGTGAGCACATGCTGATAGTAAAACCACGCGCGGCACTGGTCTTGCGCTTCCGCGATGAAGTCCGCCGGCACGCGATCCTTGAACGTCGCCTTGTTCTCCTTCGGGTAGTGAAGTATCGCGAACGGCGCCGAACCGGAATCGAACCATGTGTCCAAGACGTCCGGTACTCGCTCCATCGTTCCCCCGCACGTGCATGGCACTGTAATCTCATCGACAAAATCTTTATGAAGGTCCGTCACTTTTTTCCCGCTCGCTTTCTCAAGCTCGAGGGCAGAACCGAAAACCCGGTCGGCTTTGCACGCTTCGCATCGCCACACGGGAATGGTGTTGGCCCAGAAACGCTGGCGCGAGATTGACCAATCGCGCGCGCCCTTAAGCCACTCGCCAAATCTTCCCGCTTTTATGTGCGCCGGAGACCATTCAATATTTTCCGCGGTTTGGAGAAGCGTGTCTTTTATCTTTTCCACCGCGACAAACCATGAACTTGTCGCGTAATTGAGAAGCGGGGTATCGCACCGCCAGCAATGCGGATACGAGTGTTCAATCTTTTCCTTTGAGAAAAGCAGGCC
>CAZSPA010000067.1:0-4481 GCA_964608685.1 uncultured Candidatus Saccharibacteria bacterium | reverse complement strand
GAAAAAAATGCTGTCACCCCTTCATATGATGTGATAAGCCAGACCGGCCCCGACCACGACAAGCGTTTTGTGGTCGGCGTCTATCTTGGCATGGAGAAAATCGCAACCGGCGAGGGAAGGTCAAAACAAGAAGCCGAACAAGTCGCCGCCCAAAAAGCCCTCGTAGCCAAAGGTTGGTAGGACTGCAGCCCTAGAGAAATCAGCCAAACCCAAACCCAAGCCAATACCATAGTTGTACATATGTACAACTATGGTATTGGCTACTAAATGATTTTAAACTTTCGCTTTAGAGCGGTTGAGCCGCCAATGCTGGTTGCGGTAATGAATGAGACGTGAGGAATGATTCCATAGAAACTTGCGATTTTGCGTACGGTGTCTTCTACTGGATACGGATAAATCCATACTGAGCGCTGATAAAAGATAAGACCAAGACTCTGTAGGCGTCTTATGAAAGGAATGCGGAAACGCGATTTCTCGGATGGAATATCGAAGACCACTAAATGCCACGCTCCAGCCCAACGCTTGGGTATTGGTATTTTCAAATCCCACAAATCTTCCTCCTGAAGAACCCTCGATCCCTTGTCGGTCATTGCATATGCGTTGCCGCTCTCGCTGATGTAGCCGCGGTATTTCAGATCAAGAATTTTACGTTTCATTCGCCGCCGATCTTCGGGCGTATCTTTGGGGGCAAGTTCGCGGATAATTCGCGGAATTGCCCACGGCGGGGGAACTGCCCCGATTCCAACAAGAAAAACGCCAATAGCAACCATCTTCAATATCTTTACGGTTTTCTCCCTTCGGCGCCTTTTTTGCGCATCAAGCATTATTCCAGAATACCATAGATGTACATATGTACATCTATGGTATAGGTAGTCAAACATTATTGCTCACTATATATGTTTGATACAATGAACATCAATGTATCCCGTTAGAGGTCACGGAAGTTCTGACAGGCGAATGTTCGCGGAATGTTTTGCATTGGTCGAGGTTTTATCAAGCACGGATAACGAGTCGGAAGCGCAAGCCCCGTTAGAAGCAAGGCTTCTAACGGGGCAAGCTTCCTACCTCTAACGGGATGTACTTAAAGTCTATTGAACTGACTGGATTCAAGTCGTTCGGGAAGAAAACCGATATTTCTTTCACATCTCGCATTTCGGCTATCGTGGGTCCCAACGGTTCGGGCAAGTCAAATGTCGCGGAATCCTTCCGGTTCGTCCTAGGCGAGCAGTCTATGAAATCTCTGCGTTCCAAACGCGGAGAAGATTTGATATGGGGCGGGTCGCCAACCCTGCCTCGGAGCAATCGCGCCGGCGTGAAAGTTGTGTTTGACAATTCTACGCGGCTTCTTGATTTGGATTTTAAGGAAGTCGCGGTTGAGCGAGTCGTTTATCGCGACGGAGAAAACGAGTATTTATTGAACGGAACGAAGGTTCGGCTGAAAGACGTCATCCGTTTGCTAGCAGGCGCCAACATCGGCGGTTCCGGATACCAGATTATTTCGCAGGGGGAGGCCGACAGGATTCTAAACGCGAGTCCGCGTGAGCGCAGGGAAATGGTGGAGGACGCTCTCGGTCTGAAGCTCTACCAGCACAAAAAAGCCGAAAGCGAGAGAAAACTGGAGGAAACAGCCGTGAATATAGAAAAGACAAAGTCGCTCCGGCGCGAGATTGCTCCGCACTTAAATTTCTTGCGCGCGCAAGTACATAAAATTGAGAAAGCCAGGGAGATGAAAGAAGCGCTTGCTTTGAACCTCGCGGAATATCTCGCGCGCGAGCACGCGTGGATTGCGGGCGAAGACGCGCGCCTCCTTATGGAGGCGCGCGCGGAAGAAGCGGAGCTGAAAAAACTAGGGGTCCGCGCCAGCGAAGTTCGCGGAAAGCGTTCCGGAGAAAATAACAGCGAGCTGGAGGAGCTTCAGAAGAACGTAGTTGAACGCGAACACAAACTTTCCGAATCGCGCCGCGAGAGCGAAAAATTCTCGCGCGAGCTGGGGCGGGCGGAAGGCGTGGCGGAAGCCAATACGGTGATGGTGGAGCAGATTGTCGCTGTTCCGCACGTTCGGCAGTTTGCCCGTGAAATCAACGAGGCGCTCTCGGATGTTTTGCGCAACGACGACATGCCTTCGGTGCGCGGATTGCTCGCGCAAATCAAGGAACGAATCAGGGCCTTCGTCGAAGGGCTATCCGGCGTGGCGCCCGACACCAAGGAGGAATCGCAGCAGCAAGTTAAAACAATCGCGAATTCTCTGGAGCGCGTCCAAAAAGAAGAAACGGCGCTCGCGCGGGAATTGGAAGCGCTTCGCGCGAAGATAACGCAAGTGCGCGATGCAGGTTTTACGGCGGAGCGCGACTTGGTTGAACTTGAGGCGTCCGTTCGCGAGGCGCAAACGAAACTCTCCGGCGTGCAGGACGCGCGCGCGAATATTGCGGGCCTGCGCCAGCGCTTTGAGGAGGAGGTGAGGGAAGGGATCGTTCTTGTCGGCGCGGCGATTCACGATTGGGAGAATCTGCCGGCTGGCGGAGCAGTTCACGGCGAAGCGCTTACCGGCGACGACCGGGGGGCACAAGAGAAGCGGCGGCGGGAAATTGAAAGGTTGAAAATAAAAATCGAGGAATCGGGAATCGGCAACGGAGACGCGGTCGTGCGCGAATTCAACCAAACGAAAGAGCGCGATGAATTCCTCGGGCGCGAACTCGCGGACCTCGAGCGCTCCGCGGCGTCTCTCAAAGACATTATTGTTGAATTGGAAAAGACGATTGATGCCAAATTTACCGAAGGGCTGAAATTGATAAACGCCGCGCTCAAGGATTTCTTCATGAAGCTTTTCGGAGGCGGTGGAGCGAAGCTGGAGGTGGAGGAGTCTAGAAGGAAAGCGCTTCGCGCTTCCTACGGGGCAGGCCCCGCCGAAGATTTGGATGAAGAAGAGGAGATTGAAGAGGAAGAAGAATTATACGCCGGACTTTCAATCTCGGTTCACCTTCCGCGAAAGAAAGTCCGCGGGCTCGAAGTGCTTTCGGGAGGCGAGCGCGCGCTCACGTCTATCGCGCTCATATTCTCCATGTCGCAAGTGAACCCGCCGCCATTTTTGGTTTTGGACGAAACGGACGCCGCGCTTGACGAAGCAAATAGCAAGCGTTACGCCGACATGATTCGGGAGCTGGGAGATAAAAGCCAGCTTATCGTCATAACGCACAACCGCGCCACGATGGCCGCGGCAGGAGAGCTTTACGGAGTAACGATGGGAAGCGACGGGATGTCTAAACTTCTATCTGTGAAGTTAGAGGAGGCGGAAAAAGTGGCGAAATAATGCTAAAATCCTAACATCTAAATCCTAAACAAATTCAAATATTGAAATTCAAATATCCAAAAGGCCGATGGATTGATTTTGTGCTTTGTATTTTGTGCTTTGTGCTTGTTTAGAATTTAGGATTTTGGATTTAGATTTATTATGTCAGACGGATTGATTTTTCGGGCCACTGCTGGTATAGTGCCACGATGTTAATGATACGAATGCAGAGAATGGGCCGCAAAAATATGCCGGCATATCGCATTATTGTAGCTGAACACACGCGCGGCCCCAAGACCGGAAACATCGTTGAGAAAGTAGGCACTTACAATCCGAAGACGAAAGAGAGGCAATTTAACGCGGACAGAATCAAATACTGGCTTTCAGTCGGAGCGAAGGCCAGTGCCACTGTTCACAACATGCTCGTTTCCGCGAAAATAATCACTGGAGCGAAAATCGTAAAGCATCAGGAAAAGCCCGCCGAGCCGGTGACAGAGGCTAAGGCCGAGGCAAAAGCGCCGGAAGCAGAGGCGGCACCAGCCGAAAAAGCTGCAGAACCAGAAGAGGAAAAAGTTGAGGAAAAAATAGAAGTAGTTGCTTAACCTACAGACGCAGGGAAGTAAATCGGCCAGTTTGCCAGTTCGTCTGGCTTGTTTGAAAATTGACTTATGGTATCCGACCGGGTTTTATAAGTCAATTTGAGAACCAGAGCAATCATCAATCTGCATTGGCGCCAAGGACGCCCCTTGGCAGTTTTTCCCCCGCCGCTTGACATGGCAGAGAAAATCTGCTACACTTTAGAGGTAAATTCATTCTACTGTTTTGTGCGAATCTGCGGATTCTCGTGGGGCAGTTCTAAAGGTTAATCCGCAAAATTCGCATGTATCACCACAGGCAAACTGGGAAGTCTGGAATTCCACATAGAAAATTCTCATCAGGGAGGGGTTATTCGCCGCGCCGTCATTCATATGGAGGACCTCGAAGAGCGTATGTGCCAAGAGGGCGAGGTGTATTCTCTAGCCGTGGTGGCGCTGGCCGAGGAGAGCGAATTGATGTTTCGCGATTCATCAACAAAGCGGTTATCACGGAAACAACGGAACATTTCAAGCCGGAGCATCATTTCATGGATTTTGCGATTGATGAGCATCTGAAGAAAAATATTTTGGCCAGAGGGTATCTTGAGCCGACGCCGATT
>CAZSPA010000066.1:0-4503 GCA_964608685.1 uncultured Candidatus Saccharibacteria bacterium | reverse complement strand
GGGCTTTTTTCTAGCATAGGACATACGCAACCCTTGAATCGTCTTTGCGAGGCCTTGCCGAAGCAATCTAGGGTTAGAGCCGTAGACTCTGGATTGCTTCCCGCCACGCTATGCTCGCGGTCGCAAAGACGAAAGCTCGGTTTTATAGCGTCTAGCATATGAGATTAACTCTAAAAGACGGCACGGTGTTTGAAGGAAAGAGTTTCGGTGCCAATGTTCCTGCTTCCGGCGAGGTTGTATTTAACACCGGCATGGTCGGGTATGTGGAAAGTTTATCTGACCCGTCATACGCAGGACAAATTCTTGTCTTAAGCTATCCACTTGTCGGTAATTACGGAGTACCAAAACGAGATTTATTTGAGTCGGAGAAGATACAGGCGGCTGGACTTGTCGTAGCTGAATATTCGGAAGACTATTCGCATCACGAGGCAAAAGAATCTTTGGCGGAATGGCTCAAGCGCTTCGGCGTGCCGGCTATAACCGGCGTGGATACCCGCGCGCTCACAAAAAAATTGCGCGAACATGGGGTTATGTTAGGGGTTATAGACGCCAATCCCGTTAATGCGATGAGGCGTCGCCTCACTGCATCTAATTTTGTTGACCCGAATAAGGAAAATCTTGTCGCGCGAGTTAGCGTCAAAAAACCGGAGGTACACGGCGCCGGCCCGATAACTATAGTCGTCGTTGATTGCGGAATGAAAGAAAATATTTTGCGCTCGCTGATTGGGCGCGGAGCAAAAGTTGTCCGTGTGCCGTGGAATTATGATTTCACCAATGACGTTTATGATGGGCTCGTTATCTCTAACGGCCCCGGCAACCCGAACATGTGCGAAGCCACGGTGGAAAATATCAAACGGTCAATGCTCAAGAACAAGCCGATACTTGGAATTTGCCTCGGCAATCAATTGCTGGCGCTCGCCGGAGGCGGAAGCACATACAAGCTCAAATATGGCCATCGTTCGCAAAACCAGCCGTGTACAAATACCGAATCAAAATCGTGCTATATCACTTCGCAAAATCATGGGTACGCCGTTGACGCAAAATCGCTGCCAAGCGATTGGAAAGTCTGGTTCGTAAACGCGAACGACGGAAGCGTAGAGGGCATCAAACACAAAACCAAGCCGTGGAGAGCCGTGCAATTCCATCCGGAGGCCTCTCCCGGGCCGACTGATACAGCGTGGATATTTGACGAATTCCTAAGGCAGGTAGCGACAAATATGAAAAAATGACTATGGAAAAGCCAAAAAAGGTATTACTGCTCGGCTCCGGCGGCCTCAAAATCGGACAGGCCGGCGAATTTGATTATTCCGGCACGCAAGCTATTAAAGCGCTGAAAGAAGAAAGAATCCGCGTGGTGCTAATGAATCCAAATATCGCGACTGTGCAGACTGATGAAAATTTAGCAGATGCCGTCTATTTTCTGCCTCTTACTCTTCAGTTCGCCACGCAAGTCATAAAAAAAGAAAAACCAGATGCGATTTTGCTCGGGTTCGGAGGGCAGACCGCGCTCAATCTCGGCCTGGAACTGGAAAGGAAAGGAGTGTTGGCAAAATACAAAGTTCAAGTTTTGGGAACGCCGGTATCAGCCATTCGCGACACGGAGGACAGGGACATGTTTGTAAAACGCCTGCGCGAAATTGGCGTGAAAACCGCGAGAAGTTTCGCGGCGCGGAATATCGCAAGCGCGAAAAAGGCCGCGGAACAGATAGGATACCCCGTCATGTTGCGCGCGGGGTTCGCGCTTGGAGGCCTCGGCTCCGGCGTTGTCCGCACGGAGAAAGAGCTGGTCGCCAAACTTTCGGAAATCTTCCGCTCAAGCCCCCAAGTTTTGATAGAAGAGGATTTGTGCGGATGGAAAGAGATTGAATATGAAATCGTGCGCGACAGAGCCGATAACTGCATTTCTGTCTGCAACATGGAAAACATAGACCCGATGGGAATTCACACCGGAGAAAGCATAGTGGTCGCGCCGTCGCAGACTCTCTCTAATGAGGAGTATCATCGCCTGCGCGAAATTGCGATTAAGACAATTCGCCATCTGGGAGTTGTGGGAGAATGCAATATTCAGTATGCGCTTCATCCGAAAACCGGAGAGTATCGCGTCATTGAAGTCAACGCGCGGCTTTCCCGCTCCTCCGCCCTCGCATCAAAAGCGACGGGCTACCCGCTCGCGTTTATCGCGGCTAAACTTGCTCTTGGTTTTACACTTCCTCAACTCAAAAACTCGGTGACTAAAACAACAACAGCGTGCTTTGAACCGGCTCTCGACTACATAGTACTCAAAATGCCGCGTTGGGACCTCACGAAATTTGAGAACGCTATTACGCAGATTGGCACGGAAATGAAAAGTGTCGGCGAAGTGATGGCCATCGGAAGAAGTTTTGAGGAGGTTTTACAAAAAGCGATTCGCATGCTCTCCATCGGCGCGGATGGATTTTCGGCGAATAAGAACGGGAATTTTAGAATCCGGAATTATCTTGAAGAAATAAAGCATCCGACTACGCGCCGAATTTTTGCAATCGCGGAGGCGATTCGGAAAGGCGTGAGTCCGAAAAAAATCAGCTCCCTTTCCGGCATTGACCCGTGGTTCTTGGGAAAAATGCAAAACATTATTCAATTCGCGAAAAGACTACCAAGGTCGGACCTTGGCAGAAATACCATCTTGGGGGCTAAAAAGCTGGGTTTTTCGGATATTCAGATTGCAACATTGACCAAAAGCACCAAGGATAAGGTCCGCAAAGAACGAAAGCGCTTAGGGATTCTCCCTGTCGTTAAGCAGATAGACACGCTTGCGGGCGAGTTCCCTGCCAAGACCAACTATCTGTATCTGACTTATAACGGCGCGGAAAACGATGTTGTTCGCGGGAAGAATAGCGTCGTAGTGTTGGGAAGCGGCCCGTATTGTATCGGGTCGTCCGTTGAGTTTGACTGGTCCAGCGTACAGGTTCTGAAAACTCTCGCGGCAAATAAATACGAAACCATAATGATAAATTCCAATCCGGAGACCGTTTCAACCGACTACGACATGTCGAGCCGGCTCTACTTTGAGGAGCTTTCGCTTGAGCGGGTACTTGATATCTATGAATTTGAGAAGTCGCGCGGAGTCGTGATTTCGACCGGAGGCCAAATACCCAACAACCTCGCTCTTCCGCTTCAGTCGCGCGGAGTGAAGATTCTTGGCACGAGCCCAAAAAATATCGACCAGGCGGAAGACAGACATACTTTTTCCAAGCTCCTTGACCGCCTAGAAATTGACCAGCCGGAGTGGGTAGAGTTGACGACGCACAAAGAAGCCGCGCGCGCGGCGGAGCGCATCGGATATCCGATACTCGTGCGCCCGTCTTATGTCCTCTCCGGTTCCGCGATGAGCGTCGCGTATGATGAGGATTCTCTTTTGCGCTACCTCAAACGCGCTGTGGATATTTCCACCGAACATCCGGTCGTCATTTCCAAATTCATAGAAAACGCGAGAGAGATTGAGATAGACGGCGTTGCATCTCACGGCAAACTTATTATTTACGCGATTACCGAACATGTGGAAAACGCCGGAACTCACTCGGGCGACGCGACTATAGTTTTGCCTCCACAGCGCACGTACATGGAAACGATACGCCGAGCTAAAAATATAACCAAAGGCATTGTGAAAGAACTCAAAATTACCGGCCCGTTTAATATTCAATTCCTGGCGAAAGACAATCACTTGCAGGTCATTGAATGCAACGTGCGCGCCTCACGCAGTTTCCCGTTCGTTTCCAAAGTTACCGGCTACAATTTTATAGACGTCGCAACCCGCGCGATGCTGGGCTACGATGTATCCGGCGATTACCGCACGCTCGAGCTTGAGCATATCGCAGTTAAGTCGCCGCAATTTTCTTATTCTCGAATCAAAGGCGCCGACCCTGTGTCAAACGTTGAAATGGCCTCTACCGGCGAAGTCGCATGTTTTGGGGATTCATTTTCCGAGGCGCTTATAAAATCAATGCTGTCGGCGGGATTTCGTCTGCCAAAGAAAGGTGTTTTAGTATCCCTCGGAAAAGAAGAGAATAAGATAAAAATGCTTCCCGCGCTTAAAGCATTGGCAAAAATGGGAATCAGACTGTTTGCGACCGAACACACGGCGGACTTTATGAAAGAAAACGGCATCGCGTGCGAAAGGGTTTATAAACTTAGCACCAAGAAAGAGCCGGGCGTTGGGACGCTTATCGAGAAAGGCAAGATTGACTTGATAATTGATATTCCGTCGCGCGCATTCGGCCGCGAATCCGCGGACGGCTTCATAATCCGCCGAAAAGCGGTGGACTTGAACATCCCGCTTATCACCAACCGCCAGCTCGCGGAGAGCTTCATCATGGCATTTTCTGAAATGGAATCTCGTTCGCTAAAAAGCAATGCTCTCGAAGCATATCGGACGAGCCTTAAGTAGTGTTGCGAGTTTGTTAAGTGTGCAATTCGACGTTTGCGCAGTCCCGCAGGGCGTGTAGACTTGTGGTAGCTCAAGCGTCT
>CAZSPA010000065.1:0-4514 GCA_964608685.1 uncultured Candidatus Saccharibacteria bacterium | reverse complement strand
ATTCTTCCAGGCAGCGGCAAGTTTGCCATCAAGCGCTTCGGGGGCTTTCATTGCAGTGCGCATCTCCTTGTACCCCATGCCAACCTTCTCTACTGTTTCATCTCCAGTTATCTCTGCCATGACGGCTGATTGCATTTGTGGGTTCGTGTCTATGGCAAACTGAAGTACGCTTCCAATCGTCGCAGTTCTGCCATTAACTCCCCTTATGAGGTCGTCGAGCTGAATTTTTATATCTTCCGTTGTAACCCAGCTTGCTTTCCGGCGGGAATCAGACAGTTTATCAATACCTGTGAAATCGCCAATGGTGTCGATTACTCTTTTAAAACCACTGTAAGATTCCCGGATTTTCCCCCGGAGCTGCTCCGCCCGCTCACTGACATTTTTTACCTGCATGATTTGCGCGTAGGCGCTTTTATCCACATTGTTTTCCTTGCACCATACTTTTATGTCTTCGTTCATTTGCCCATACGCACCTTTAGGAGAGCGGTATTCATTGAGGTCGTCGAGTGTCCCCCGCAAAGCGTCAAACTCAAACTTATTGTTGATTGCAAGGGAAAGCATCTGCCTGTGAACAGCTTTCACCATCTTTTCTGGCCCGACAAGGTCCAGGAATTTCTGAAATTGTTCGTTGTTTTGACCGAATTCCTTGACGTTATCAACCGTTATCATTGCCGCCAATTCCTTGGCGCTCGCGATTCTTTCCTTAAATTTGACATTGTATTCTGAAAGCTTCGCCAAATCTCCTTGGGCTAATCTGTCCGGGTACGCCAACTTTCCCGCCAACTCCGTCCCTTCAGGGTCATTCCCCTCTGTAAGCAAGTCCACAAAAAGAGCGGACTGCTTCTTGTCTGCAAGGGTCTCGGCGAGTGTCGGGCCGGTATCCGCCGGCTTCGGATGCGCTACTGCTTCGGCTTTTTTCGATTCCCGCCTATACACATCTAGCGCTTCGGTTTCGGTTTCGGGTTTTACTGCTTCTCGCCCGCGGGCTTCCAGCGCCATATACGAGGCATGGTAACAGACACCCCGATAACCGCACAAGTAGGGCGGGGATAACCTAAAATGGGTTTCTTATGCCGTTCCTTATCTCAAAATGCACATGAGGGCCGGTTGCTTTGCCGGTCGCGCCTACATAGCCGATTACTTGGCCTCTTACTACATGCTCGCCCGCGTAGACGATGACGCCGGACGCGTGGCTGTAGAGAGTCTGTGAGCCGTTGGGATGCTGGATGACGATGTAATTTCCGTATCCGCCGTTCCACCCGCCTTCCTTCGCGACAATGACATCGCCCTCTGCCGAAGCGACGATAGGAGTTCCTTTGGTCGCCGCGCTGTCGACGCCGTTAGAGCCGGGGATGCCCTGTGTTTTCCGACCGCCTATGATTGGCCGCAGATAATAACCGATTTGTTCGCTTGTGCCCGCCGGCCCTACGTTGCGCGCAGGCGCCGTTATGCCAGGCCTGCCGGAACTCGCAGGAGCCGCGACCTCGCCGTCTGGAATTATTATTTCACCTCCTACCGCAAGCGAACTACCATCTATTCCATTAAAACTGGCTATTTCTGCCGCATCTCCTCCATAACGTTTGGCGATAGATGCAAGCGTGTCGCCCTTCTTAACCGTGTATTTAATTCCCGTAACCGGAAGGATGGTGAGTGTTTGTCCGACAGCAAGCGACGATGCACGCGGGATATCATTTGCCCAAAGAATCGTATTCGGCGACACCTCAAAAAGCTTGGCGATGCCGGAGAGAGTGTCTCCATCGCGCACTACATAGACGCTTATGGTCGCGTTTTTCGGCTTTTCAATGTCGGCAATCGTTCCAGACGGACCTTCTTCCGGCATGAGAGCGGAGCCGTCTACTATTGTTATGTCGCCGCCGCCGCGGCCCGAAGTGGGGTCGATGTTCATCGCTGGCCTCAAAATCGTCATCGTCTGGACATTCCCCCCAGAAATTGCGTCTGCCTGTTTAGCACTAATTTTGCCGAGTGAAGCCAAAAAATCCCCCAGAATACCGGCTTTTGCCGTATTTGGCAGAAGAGTCCCTGCCATTAGGAGCATGGAAATCAGAGAAACCGCCGTGGTAACGGCTCGTGTCGTCCGGTGTGTCCCCTTGTGCGCGGGTCGTGAGTCCGCGCCAGAGTCCTTTATATGCTTTGCTATATGCGTTTTTGGCCGGCGGCAAATAAGAATCTCAATCGAAAAATGGCTTTATATCTCGCTTTTTAAGAAGATAGGCCACAAAAGGAAAAACGGTAATGCCACCGTGCCCCATAACTCTACCTGTCCCGCCCCGAGAGTCAACAGTGTTTACATTTGGAGAGGGGATAACGGGGCGCTCAAAGATTTGCCAGTTTTTGACGGAGGAACACTGCAACCGTCAAAAGCTGGCAAATCTTTTCGCTAAGATGAGGATGAGAAGGTGTCTTGCCGGGGTGTATAGCTAAAATCTCCTTGAATTTGGTTAGAAGAAAAATTCTGCGTGTTATAGTGCCCCGGTGGAATACTTAAAAGGCTTAAATGAAGCCCAAAAACAGGCTGTTTTGCATAAAGACGGGCCTTTACTGATTGTCGCGGGGGCGGGAGCCGGAAAAACGAAAACCATCACGCATAGAATCGCGCAATTAATAGAAAGCGGGGTGCCTGCCCGTTCGATACTCGCGGTTACTTTTACCAACAAGGCCGCGGGAGAGATGCGCGAGCGTGTGGCCCTGCTTCTTCCCGGCAGGCCGGGCGGATTTCCCCTGGTAACGACATTCCACTCGCTCGGCGTGCGGCTCCTGCGGGAATTTCATAAGGAAGCCGGGGTCCCTCGCGGTTTTTCCATCTGGGACCAAGACGACAGCACGCGCGCCGTCAAAAACATCCTGAAACAGCTCGGGACGGAAGAATGGACTCCTCGGCAGATACTTTCCGCAATCTCCCGCGAAAAAGGGGCGGGGAAGCTGGCGCGCGATTACCGCGAGCGGGCCGGAAACCGCCGTGAACAAATGGTGGCTCTCGTTTGGGAAAGATATGAGAAAACGCTCGCTGAAGAAAGCTCTCTCGATTTTGACGACCTGCTCGCGCGCTCGCTTTTACTCTTGCGCGAATCGCCTCAAACACTCTCGCTTCTGCAAAACCGGTGGCGGTATCTTACGATTGACGAATATCAGGATACGAATAATTTGCAATATGAAATCGCGCGGCTCCTCGCGGGAGAACAAAGAAACATCTGCGCAGTGGGCGACATCGACCAGAATATTTATCAGTGGCGCGGAGCCGACATAGCAAATCTTCTTTCATTTGAGAAAACGTTCCCCAATACAAAAGTAGTTCTGCTCGAGCAGAATTATCGTTCCACGCGGACAATCCTCGCGGCGGCAAATGCGGTAATAGCGAAGAACGTTAATCGCATCCCGAAAAATCTTTTCAGCGAAAACGATACCGGAGAGCCGATTACGATTTATGACGCGATGAACGAGCGCGATGAGGCATGGTTTGTCGTTGAACAATCGGCACGCCTTATGTACAAAAAAATTCCAGCGAATGAAATCGCGGTTCTCTATCGGGAAAACGCGATGTCGCGCGTTTTGGAAGAAGCATTTTTGCACGCGGGTTTGCCGTACCGAGTTTTGGGAACCAGATTTTTCGAACGCAAAGAGGTGAAAGACGTGCTTTCGTATTTGCGCGCCGCGCTAAATCCAAAAAGCAAAAGTGATTTCGCTCGCATAGTAGCCGTGCCTCCGCGCGGAATCGGGAAAGTAACGCTCGACAAGATGGTGGCAGGAGAATCGCTCGGTGCGGCCGGCGTGAAAGTGGCGAAATTTCAAGAATCACTGGCGAAAATCCGACACGCAGTCAACACTCTGCCCGCTTCGGAGGCCGTACGCTCCTGCATTGAGGAAAGCGGGATACAAAAAATGTTTGGAGGTGGGGGCGCGGCTAAAACCGCCGGAGGCGGTTCGCCCGACTCTTCGCAAAGCGAAGAGTTTAGGGAGCGGCAGGGCAACGTGCGCGAACTCGCCAACCTAGCGGCAAAATACGAAAACGACGAACCGCCTTCAGGAATTGAACGGCTCTTGGAAGAAGCGGCGCTCCAAAGCGAACAAGACGAGCTTGCTCTTGCCAAAGACAAAGGCGGAGTCTCTCTTATGACGGCGCACGCGGCGAAGGGACTGGAATTTGACGCGGTGTTCATTGTAGGCCTAGAACAGGGGCTTTTTCCGTCACTCCGAAATGACGATCCGCCGGCCGGCGGACGCGACCCGGAGGAAGAGAGGAGGCTTTTTTATGTGGCGATTACGCGCGCGCGCAAGCATTTATTTCTTTCGTACGCGCATGAACGCGCGAGGTACGGTTCGCGCGAGATAGCAACGCCTTCGGAATTTCTATCAGATATTGATTCTCGATTGATGAAGCATGCATTGTCGGACACGGAAGAAAAAGAAGATGTCATAGAATAAGCTCCAAATCACAGAATTCGAGTCCTGTCATTGCGAGCAACGCGAAGCAATCTAGGGTATAGAGAGGTTTTCTG
>CAZSPA010000064.1:0-4516 GCA_964608685.1 uncultured Candidatus Saccharibacteria bacterium | reverse complement strand
GGCGAGCCCAAGTGTTGTTCGTGAAATATTAGGCACCTCGACGCCCACCAAAGACTTCCCGGGTATCGGGGCCTCTATTCGGATTGGAGAAGCGGCTAGCGCAAGTTCGAGGTTGCTCTGCAAAGCTACTATCTTGGAGAGCCGTACGCCTTCTGCCGGCTTCATGGCATATCTCGTAACTGTGGGACCAATAGAGACCTCGTCCATCTCAACTTGGAGGCCGAAGTTTTGGAGTGTGCGCTTGATGATGTTCATATTTGCTTTCACATCTCCCACTTCCGGCCTGCCTTTATTCTTTCCCAAGAGTGAGATAGGAGGAGGAACATAGGTGTCCCCAGTGGCCGTTATAATGGGAAACCCTTCGGAAATAGGGGAGTCGTTTCTCTGCAATATTTTTGCCAATACCGTCTTCGCGCTTTTTCTATCGTCATCTTTTTGCGATTCGACCGCATCGGGGCTTTCTTCCGTGCCGGCATTTTGCTCTTCCATAGGAATACCAATTACGGAGATATCTGCAGTATCTGTATTTTGCGCGGCTTCTTCGTCACTCAATTTTCTGAAGCGTTCGCGGAAGGCCGTAAAAACGGCTCCCAGATGTATATCAAAAGCCACAACGAGCGACGCGATTATAAAAGCGATTAGAAATATGACCGTTGCTGTCGTATCAACCACTGCGATAAAGTACTTGGAGACAGCTTCACCCAGAACCCCGCCATCTCCCGGGAATCCTATATTTATCATTCCAAGACCGGAGAGTAGAAAAACAAACATACTGGCCATTTGAACAATTCCAAAATGTCTCTCAAATGATAGAGATATCAATATCGCAAGCAGTATAAGAGACAACGGAAGTAGGAAATACCCGACCCCTAAAAGCCAAGACAAATATTTATAGAAAAACGCTCCGGCTACACCCCCGATTTCAAATCGGGCAAGAACAAGAAAAATTGCGACAGCCATAAGAAAAACTGCCGACACGCCGCGAAGCGCCTCGGGACTCACGCTGCGCGCATTCGCGGAATCTTTGTCCGCATCGGTCTCAATGTTGTTTTTCCCGTGCTTTTTGCGTCTCACGCGGACATCATAACACAGGCAAAATAGAGATGGCGCGGGAGAGCTGAGCTAATTCCCCAGGTCTCGCCTTAGAATTCCCAAAGGTTAGACCTTAAAAAGCATTTTCCGCGATAATCTGCGTTCCGCCAGCAGGCGGATTCTGCGTAAATCTGCGAGCGACCAGCGGGTCGCCAACGGTTGCATCTTAATATGTTCATTATATAATCACGGACGGCCATGTTTCTTTATACAGAGGACATATTATGGACATACATAATAGCCATTATGGACGAAGTCAGAGACACAAGAAATCAAGACCAGTTTTCAAGGACGCTTGACGCACGAGTAGTGCGGACTTCTCCTTTTGGGCGCAATGCTTCTGTTGAGAAAGCATATAGAAGGGCAGAGCGTTTAGTCTCTGCGCTTCACTTACTGACAAATCATGTTGCGAAGTCGGAGCCTGCCCGAGTCTCTATTCGTGAAAAAGGGCTTAAATTGCTATCAGAAGTGATTGAACTGCGGGATGAGATGCGCGGGGCAGGTTCTATAAAGACGCGAGCAGTGCAAGCATCCATCAGGGAGCTTATTTCGCTGATACGGATACTCACAATCTCAGCCTTTATATCGTATCATAATGCTGATGTGGTCGTTGATGCCCTTGACGAACTGGGTAATTTCTTAAGCGCGTCCCGTCGCTCCGTATTGTCAGAAGATATTGTTCTCGGAAGAGATGAATTGATTGGTAGTGCCTCAGACACACAAAAGAAACCGGCAATCTCGCTACATGGGAGCCGCACACTATTGTTGGATGTAAACAAAAGCCATGACTTATTAGACATCACGGACAAAGCCGGTATATCGGACAACATAAAGAACATACAAGAAGTGTCCGTCACCAGAAACATTAACAGTATTAGAGCACGGAACATAATAAGCGTCTTGCGCTCTGGAAGCATGCTTGGAATCAAAGAAATATGCGCGCATTTCCCCGAATATAGCGAGAAAATGGTGCAGAGAGAGCTTGCGTTTCTCCTATCAAATAAACTGATTAGGAAAACGGGTCTAAAACGATGGAGTCGGTACTCGCTTTGATGGAATAGCTCCAATAAGCCACCATCCGGATTTCTAGTTCTGGATTTGCTTGATAGATATCACTGTGTTGTAATGTCTATATTCGGTCGTGTCTGCACTCATCAAATACTATACAACATATTGAACATTGACTCCATGAACGTTATACATTAACCTGCCATTGTAACGAGCGAAACAAATGAGCCCCAAAAAGGGCGCTTTTTGTTCTCGCAAGTTATCCCCAAAGTGGGGTAGGAAGTATTGATGCAGTGATTAGCTCTTGGTATATAATTGCCACGATGCCGCTTTGGACAAGAGGCATCGGGCAGGTGTACGCTTTCGGAGCGAACTGCAAGGTTCGTTGACAATTTTATAGTGGAAACAACTTTTTAAGCGCGTGGAACTTCTCTCGCTTAAAGTTAGATGATTTTTTGGTGTGCGCGCAAAAAATCGCAACTGAATGGCGGTACATTGTACGGATACGAAAAGCATGGCAGAAAATCAGAATTACTTCTTGGTGCTAACCCAGCCCCAGTTTTGGGAAATGGAAGTTTCAATTTTCCAAAACTGGAGCTGGACTAGCAAAATTATCGGCGCGTGCGAGGCGCGAAAGGAAAGTTTTAGATTTTCCTATTCCGCGCGAATCGCGCAAGTCGATACAGATTATTAGTTTGTCTTCGATTATTAATTATTAGGAGACACACAACGTGCATGAATTCTTGTCGAAGGAGTTTATGCGCGGCCTGCCACACGAACTTGTTCGTGTGTCCGGGTAAAAAGGTCAATATTAAAAATATGAGTAAATCATTAGCAACACACAAGGTTGCGGCAGTACTCATTGGCTTGGGCCTAGTTCTCGCACTCTCGTTCTCATTCGCCACAACGGCGAAGGCGGACGCGCTTTCGGATCTTCAGGCGCAAGTCAACGCACTGCTCGCACAAATTGCTGCATTGCAGGCCGCCGCATCAGGCGCAATGACCGGCAGTGCATGCTTCACCTTCACAACCGACGCAACCGTTGGAAGCACAGGCGGTGAAGTAATGGAAATCCAGAAATTCCTTAACGGTCACGGAGCGCAAGTTTCAGCATCTGGAGCTGGTTCTCCTGGAAATGAAAGCTCCTACTTTGGTGGAAAGACCAAAGCAGCGGTGGCTGTCTTCCAGGCGGCAAACGGCGTCTCACCGACGGCTGGCTACTGGGGTCCTCTTACGCGAGCTAAGGCGAATAGCCTTTGCGTAGCAGCACCTGCAAGCGGCACAACCGGCGGCACAACCGGCGGCACGACAGGGGGGATAGTGACCCCGACGGGTCCCGGACTCTCTGTTTCAGCGGCCGCTCAACCGGCGAACTCTCTTGCTCCGCAAGGCGCATCGCGAGTTCCATTCACAACGTTCACGCTCGCCAACAACACAGGCGCGGCAGTGACTGTGAACGGCATTACGGTACAGCGAGCCGGTCTTGGAGTTGACGCGGTCTTTGGCGGGGTTGTCCTGGTTGACGATCAAGGTCTCCAGGTCGGCATCGCGAAGACTCTGAACTCCAACCACCAGGCGACTGTCGGCGACACGTTCACACTAGACGCCGGCCAGGCAAAGACATTCACGATTTCCGGCAATATGGCGGCATCTCTCGCCAGCTACTCTGGCCAGATAGTTTCGCTTTCTGTCGTAGGCGTGAACACTTCGGTTCCGGTCAACGGCTCGCTCCCGATAACGGGCGCGCAACAGACCATCAACAACACGCTCACAATCGGCTCGGTCACGACGAACATTTCTTCGCTTGACCCGAATGCCGCGCAGAGCAAGAACATCGGCGACACGGGCATGAAGTTCACCGGCCTCCGCTTCACGGCGGGCTCGGCTGAAGACCTCAAGCTCTTCTCTGTAAGGTGGCGCTTGAATGGCACGGTTTCTGCGAACGACCTCGCGAACATCACGACGGTCGTAAGCGGAACGAGCTATCCGACGACGGTTTCCGCGGACGGGCGCTACTACACGGCGGTTTTCCCGGGCGGCATCCTCATCACGAAAGGCAACTCTGTTGACGTCACCATTGAGGGCGATGTCATTGGAACGAACGCATCGGGCCGAGTCGCGCAGTTTGACGTAGACAAGACTTCCGACGCTTACTTCGTCGGCCAGCTCTTCGGCTACGGCGTTTCGGCGGCGGCAGGCACGGGTTCAGTCAGCACCGCTGCCACACACGGAACTACTATCACGAGCGGCACGCCTTGGTTCCAGGGCTCGACATTCTCGATCTCCGGAGCTTCGGTAACCACGATTGCCAAAGCGACGACAGTTCCGGCCCAGAATACCCCGGTCAACGTCTCGAACAAGCCCTTCGGAGGCTCCGTGACTGACTCCAGCGGCGAAGCTGTTTCGGTTACGTTAG
>CAZSPA010000063.1:0-4609 GCA_964608685.1 uncultured Candidatus Saccharibacteria bacterium | reverse complement strand
ATGTATGTTTTCGGGCCAGCTCCGACAATACGCCGCGCGTGCAGGAGGCGCACATTCTGATGTGGCATATTGTCTGCGAGTTAGTAGAGCAAGAACTGCCAAAATGACATGTCTGCGATTGAAGCCGTTTTTCTAGACCGCGACGGGGTTATCAATGAGGAGGTTGAATATGCGAGTGATCCCAAAGACTTGCACATTATCCCCGGCGCACCCCAAGCGATACGGCGCTTGAACGAGAAAAAGATTCCGGTTATCGTAACCACCAATCAGGCGGGGATTGCACGCGGATATTTTTCGGAGGTTCAAGTGGAGGCATTCCACAGCGCACTATCCAAAGAGCTTAAGCGAAAGAAGGCGCACATTGATAGATTTTATTATTGTCCGCATCATCCGACTGCAGGAAAGGGGAAATATAGGATTGTATGCGACTGCCGGAAGCCGATGCCGGGACTCCTTCATCAAGCCGCGAAAGATTTTAATCTCAACCTCAAAAGTTGCGTACTCATTGGAGACAAGGCGAGCGACATTGGCGCGGGCGCTGGTGCCGGATGCAAGACAGTTCTTGTGATGACCGGATATGGTAGTAAAGAATGGTCAGAGTGGAATGAGAAGTTTAAGCCGGACCATGTCGCGCTGGATTTGCGGGGGGCGGTTGAATGGTTGCTGCGCGACTAAGCTACAGAAGCGGGTTTTTAACGGAAGTGGTAGTCTGTTGCTATGAGCAAGCATCAGAAAAACGTACTCGTCTTTACGGCAGGGGATTACAAAACTGCAAGCTCGAAGTACCGGGCATTTCTCCTCGGAAAATATCTAACTGAAGAGAGGCCGGATATCGCGTGGAAAATCGCTGAACCTTCAACGAAGGTTATTTCAGCTATGAGGTACAAAGAGCAAATAAGCCACGCACTACGCCAGGTGAAAGAGCTTTTCTGGTTTCCGCGCCACGATGTCGTGTTCATTCAGCGGGCCATCTACAACAAGTTTATTTTTCTTGCGCTGCTGCTTCAGAACATTTTGCGTATTCGTCCTTCCATTTTCGATTTTGATGATGCGATATTCATTCATTCGCCGTGGAAAACCCGCTTACTCGTCCGGACATCAAGCGCCGTCATTGTAGGCAATCACCATCTTTATGAATACGCGCGGCGGTATAACGCGCGCGTTACTCTGATACCGACTTGCATTAAATTCTCGGACTATGCTGGCGTAAAGAGGGAGGAACGCAGCGAAGGGATAACAATCGGCTGGATTGGAGGTGGCCCCGCTTACATTCAGGAATTGCGTTTTTTGGCGGAAGTTTTGCAAAAACTTTCTGCGCAGAACATTCCGTTCCGCTTTCTGCTCATAGGCGCGTATAATTTGCCCGAAATCCACAAGCTTTTTGAGTTTATTCCCAAGGAACGAAAAACTATTATTGATTATGTAGATGCGAAAACTGACGCAGGCCTCGTGCCATATTTCGCAAAAATGGATATCGGGCTCATGCCTTTAGAGGATAATCCGTGGAACAAGGGCAAGTGCGCGTTTAAGGCGATTCAGTACATGGCATCAGGCGCTCCGGTTGTAGCGAGCCCGGTCGGGGAGAATACATTTCTCATTACCGATCGTACGATAGGCATGCTCGCTACGACGACGGAGGAATGGGCATCCTGTCTGCAGGAACTCATTCAAAATCCTGCATTGCGGCGCAATTTGGGTACTTCGGCGCAGTGCCTGGTTCGTGAGCAGTATTCATACGAATCACAATGCGGTTCCGTGGGGAAAGTAATAGATACGATTAGCCGCAAGAATTAGCCTAAAGAAGAGGCCGAATCCCTACATCCCAAATATCTTTCTCTGAATTCTTTGCACCAGTTGGTGTATTTTAAATCGCGCGTTTCCAACTTGATACTTTTCACGCCCGAAATCGTTCTCCGGCACTTGCTTGTAGATGAAACACATGCTTGGATAGAAATGCATTTCGCTGATCCCTTTGCCCTCAATGGCCGGCCTTCCTTCTGCGCGTCCGCTTTTGCTCGCTGCAGAATTGAGAGTATGCGTGAGAGAAGCCAGATATTCCATCGTGGTGGGCGTCTTATCAAGAAATTCGGGCCAATATGAAGTGTGCAAATCTTCAATCACATATATTCCGCCCGGGTTGAGAAGCGGAAAGAGACACTCAAAGCTTGTTTGCTGCTGATTCATCGTGTGTCCGCCGTCGTCAATGATGATGTCGTAATCCGCAAATTGCGATAGAAAAACGGGGTCAGCCTGGTCACCGATTTTTATTGATATTCTTTTTCCTGAATGTATTTTGCACAGAGGGTCAATGTCAATGCCAGTAATACGAGAGCGAGGAAAGTAATCCCTCCACATTTCCACCGAGCCGCCATACTGGATGCCGATTTCCAGGATATTCAGCTCCCTGTCCCGCAAGGAACGGAAATGCTTTTCGTAGACATCGAAATAGCCCGCGTGTTTCCGGGAATGATGGTCAAAACTTTTTAGGGAAGTTTCCGTGTCGGTCATAAATATATGTGGGGTCATCGTAGCATGAAGTTTTTTACCCTGAAAAGCAAACGGGAAGAGACAGATTCCATGCCTGCAGAAAGTTTGATTAATTGTTCATTAACGATTACTCTACTACCATGAAGAAGAAAAAGCGGGCCTTTATTACCGGCGTCACGGGCCAGGACGGCTCGTATCTTGCGGAGCACTTGGTGGACATGGGGTATGAGGTTTGGGGTCTTATGCGCAGAACAAGTCTTGACCCGTTTATGCGCATCCGCGGCCCGATGGCGTCTAAAAAATTTCATCTTTGTTTCGGTAATCTTCGCGATAGCGCCTCGCTCGCCCGCGTGCTCACAGAGTCGCAGCCCGACGAGATATACAACCTCGCCGCGCAATCGCATGTCGGGGTTTCGTTTAAGTGTCCGGAAGAAACAATGGACATCAATTATTACGGGCTCGGGCGGCTTATCACGGAAGCGATGAAGATTAATCCAAAGGTGAGAATATACCAGGCGTCAACGAGCGAAATGTTCGCAAAATCCAAGCCGCCGCAGAACGAGAACTCCCCGCTTGACTCCGTTACTCCGTATGGCGAATCAAAATTATTCGCGCACGAAGATTATGTGAAAAGATACAGAGAGCGCCGGGGCCTCTATATTTGTTCGGGAATACTTTTTAATCATGAGTCCCCCCGAAGGGGCGAGGATTTTGTTACGCGCAAGATAACGATGTCTCTTGCCAAAGTTAAATTGGGAATCATAGAAAGCTTTGCGCTGGGGAACATGGACTCCAGACGCGACTGGGGATTCGCGGGAGATTATGTGAGGGCGATGCATCTGATGCTTGCGCAAAAAACTCCGAAAGATTACGTCATAGCGACCGGCGTCAACCATTCCGTCCGCGATTTCGTGGAGGCGGCGTGCCGGGCGCTTGATATGCCGATAACGTGGAAGGGAAAGGGACTGAAAGAAGTGGGATTGAATTCCGAAGGCAAAGTTATTATTACGGTAAGCAAAGAATTTTTCAGACCCGTAGAAGCTGCGGATAAGTACGGAGACAGCTCTAAGGCGAAAAGGGAGCTTGGGTGGAAGCCGGAAGTGAGTTTTGATGCTCTGGCCGCGATGATGGCACAGTCCGACCTGGAAAGTTTGCGAAAGACTCTATAAAAATTCCAAATGGTAAGAACGGAGAATGAACGTATCTAATAGGACTTACGCAATAACTCAAAAGACGTCACGAAACCGAGCTTTTCGTCCTTGCGACCGCGAGCACAGCGTGGCGGGCCGTCTACAGGTGCCGCCACAACTGGCGGCAAGCAATCCAGGGTCTACGGCTCTAAACCTAGATTGCTTCGGCAAGACCTCGCAAAGACGATTCATTGGTTGCGTATGTCCTATCTAAATCCCGATACTTCATTTTAAAATGAAGTATCGGGATACTTACTACCAGGTTAGATACTTACTACCAGGTTATCTAAAATTATCTAATTATCTAATGTACACGGTGCGTTTTTCTAGAGAGGAAATACGCCCAGCATCAAGCACGCGCGCTTGGGCAAGTAAATCGTCCTCGTAATTTTTTGTACTCTTTTTTCCTAGCAATATCTCTCGACAGAAGTCATCGAGCATTAGCCCAAAATGGTCTGCCGGCCCAACAGAAATTTCTTCTGTCTTTCCGTCACGTTCTAAAAATATCTTCACCGCCATGTCTTTGGGCACAGCATAAGCTCGCTCCATCCTGATATGGGCCTTGCTCCCTATGACGCTATAAGTAGATTGGAAATCTGCTCCGTATGCCGAAGAAATATGCGCTGAACGGCCTAGGGAGTAGTTGAGAATCATATCTGTTGCCACGTCCACCTGTGTTTCTGGGTCCATAGAAAGCGTACAGGCAACGCTCTCCGGTTCGGCGCCAAATATCATTTTGCTGGCGCGTATGGGATACGCCCCGGCATCGTTGTACGAGCCGCCTCCAAGGTCCGCGTTCCGCCGAATATTATTTGCATCTGGCATTGGGACCGCAAAACGTCCCTCGAATTTTAGCAGTTCGCCGAGCACGCCTTCACGAATAAGTTCTATTACTCTCGCATGTTGCGGATGATAGAGGAACATGAAACCTT
>CAZSPA010000062.1:404-4646 GCA_964608685.1 uncultured Candidatus Saccharibacteria bacterium | reverse complement strand
TACAACGACATCGCCCGCCTGTTTTCCTAACGGCTCATACGGGTGTGAGCCGTTCGGATTGGTAAGCGCCCTGTGGTCTACCAGGAGAAACGCACCTGACACCGATAACACTACGTTTATATTGAGTTCCTAAACCCACCTCTCAACTAACTGTTTTAATACAAATATCGGAAATATAGATTTATTGCCAGAGACAAACCCACAAATATAGTCGCTGTCCGAACGATAAAGATGTTGGATAGACTACCTCGCGTGAGTTGGTAAGTGTAGTAGCTTGTATAGGTGAAGTCATATACGAGTTCTGGATCGATTTTCTTGCGCAAGTTATATTCCCATTTGCTCAATATGCAGTAACCGAAAGTAAGTATGGAAGTCAAAAACCCCAAAAGCACGGCCATGTAGAGAAACCATAGCGACTCTATGAGCCAACCGAAAAGCACAACGAGTACAACGGCAAAATGTACAAGCCATATTGTATCGGCACCGATTTTGTAAATGACTTTCATGGCAATAATATTTTCTGTTTGAACGACGCAATATTTCTGTTGATAAAGCGGGGAATGCAAAAGCGAGGCTTCCGCATTCCACTCTCTTTTCAACTCTCCTATCGCTTATTCGCGCGAATAAGAGAGTGACGGAGAATGATGGCGACAATCAGCGTTGCCATTTTGTTACTTGTTCTTGGTCTCCGCTCGGTGCTTTCCATCTGCGCACTCACACTCCGTCAAAGGCTTCCCGTGCTTGGGGCAAGTTTGCGCCTGGCAGGTTCCCGGCTTGTCCGAGACTCCCTCGCATCCGCCCGTGCAAATGTAGTGCTTCATATCCTCCCATTATACCTAATTATTTTCTTAACCAGAGATAATCCCCCGGGCTGGTCTCTTGCGAGAAATATGCGTCAGGTCCTCCATAATTTACACTTGGGTCAATCCGGCAGGCAACAGCATCCCGTTCTTTTTCCGGAATGATAAAGTCACTGGCACTGACTCCGTATTTTCTGTATTCGTCCAAAACATTTTGCGCGGCGTGATTGAAAGGCGCGTCAATCGCCGGACGATGCATCGGCCGCGTAAATTTCACGGCTATATCAAAGTTGCTAGTGGCATTTTCCGGGCCGCGCCTTAGATTGGCAGTTCCAATCAATTCGCCGGCTTTAACGGGCGCGCCTTTTTCCAGCCCTTGCTTCAAATTGATATGGAAGAAAACAAAATGCCATTGCCGCGGACTGATGCCGTGCGGCGTCAGCCATATCTGCTGGTCGCCCTGCCCGCCTAAATCGTCGTCAACAACAGAAATAATTCCGTCAAAAGGAGCGAATGCCGGCACCTTATCAATAGTGCCGCGAAATTGCGGCTTTACCATTACATAATGCTTCAGGGAGCGCGGGGTCGCCTCCTTTTCTCCGTAAGGATTCGGAGCGCGGAAATCGTGCCCCATGCAGCTGCGATATTTAGAAAAGCCATCAATCTGGGAGAGGTCGAGCGGATTTGCGGTGATAAAGCGCCGAGTGGCTTCCTCGTCACTCGCTCCTTGAGAAAACCAAACAGCCATTCCGCCAAATGCGAGTACGATTGCGGCAACAACTGTGAATACTGTTTTTTTAAATCTGTCCATTAGCACGATTATACCTCTCTCCTACTCTCGGCTCCGGGAGCAGGGATCGAACCTGCGACATCCTCCTTAACAGGGAGGCGTTCTACCGCTGAACTATCCCGGAATATTTGTCCTATCTCTTATCTCATAACTCGCGCTCGCGCACCAGTATATCCGAGCGTGGTATAATTTCCAATATTCGTCCCGTTAGAAGTCACGGAAGTTCAAATCGTGCTACATTATATTGTATGTTTTGCGTTGGTCGAAAGCTTACTGTATCTAGCTATCAGGTCGGAAGCGCAAGCTTCCTACTTCTAACGGGATGAGAACGGCCTATTTGCTTCAAGGTATTCTTTTCATCGGACTGATTTTTGTCGCGGTATATGCGATACAGTCGCGACAGGCGCAAAATAATTCTGATACAATAGATACAACGAGTACAGCCATGGCGACTAATCTTTCCATAACAAGTCCGGCGTTCGAGAATAACGGGCGCATATCAAGCAAATACACGTGCGACGGTGACCGCGCGATAAACCCAGCGCTTATTTTTTCCGGCATTCCGGAAGGCGCGAAATCACTCGCGCTTATCATGGACGACCCGGATGTGCCGAAGGTTTTGAAACCAGAAGGCGTTTTCGACCACTGGGTACTTTTTAATATTCCACCGGACGCAAAAGGAATTTCTGAAGGCGGCACCGCGGGAACAGCAGGCGCAAACGGAGCGGGGAAAAATGCGTACACGGGCCCATGCCCGCCTCCGCAGTACGAACCAAGCGAGCATCGATACATATTTGTTCTCTACGCGCTAGACACCGTTCTGCAACTAAAAGAAGGCGCTACAAAGCAGGAGGTTCTCGAAGCTGTTGAAGGACATATTATAGAACGGGCGGAACTCATTGGTAGATATAAAAGGTTATAATGTATCCATGGACGGCCTGATTCTTTACGAGAAGGCTGGATGTCCGTGGTGTATCAAAGTGCTCAACTATGCCAAAGAGCATGGCATTGAGTTTGAGCTCCGAGATATCGCGGACGCTGGAGTCGCCGATGAATTAATTAAGCGTGGTGGAAAACGCCAGGTTCCTTATCTCGTGGATGAAAAAAGCGGAATTGAAATGTACGAATCGGCTGATATTATTGAGTATCTTGCCAAGAGGGTAGTTAATAGTAAGTAGTAAGTAAAAGCTATGGATATAAGAGTAAAGGCCACAAATTACGAACTGACGCCGGAAGTTGAAAGTTATCTCGACGAGCGCTTGAAATCCCTCGAAAAATTTATCGGAGTCGACTTGGACATTGTGAGGTGCGAGGTGGAGCTGGGGCGCGATGCAGGCCGGCCGCGGCACGGGGCAAATATCTGGTTCGCTGAAATCGCCGTTATCATCCCCGGCAGAGAACGCGTCTACGCGCGTAACAATTCGGAGAGCATCAACGGCGCGATTGACGATGTGAAAGAAGAAGTGGAGCGCCAGCTTTTGCGCGAAAGAAAATTGCACCGCCGCATCTTTCGCAAAGGGGGGGCGATATTGAAGCGCATTATGCGCTTCGGCGGCGAGAGTCAATCCTAAAGAACCATTTTCTCAACCTCTAAAAACATTCTCACATTCTCAAGAATGTGAGAATGTTTTTAGACTGGTTTTGCGCCGAGCTTGCCTGCGCCGAGTGGAGTCGAGCGGTCTTTTTCGATGTGCGCGTATAAGATTCCGACACGAATTTTTCTATCTTTTCTGTTAAAAAACGCGTATGTGCCGGGCCAACCTTCATAAGCTCGGATTTTTAATAAGTTTTTATACGCATCATCGGCAAGATTGAGCAGGCCATCTTCCTTCTTAATTTTCTCGGAATACGTCGCGATGTCGTGGTTCTGCTCATGCGCGTCTATTTCACCAGCGACCCACTGTGGAATCACTTGTGCGAGCAATTTCCCTCCTTCGCTCATAAGGGTTTTCTCAAGCTCCGCGACTGAAGGAGGCCAATTTGTAACGGTGACTCGTTTCTGCGCGACGATCGGTCCATGGTCCATTTCCTCGTCCAGAAGAATGATTGAGACTCCCATTTCTCTCTCGTCATGTAGAATTGCGCTCCGTATGGGAGACGGCCCGCGCAGGCGCGGGAGAAGCGAGGGGTGGATGTTGAGAAACCCGCGCCGAGGAATACCAAGGACGGTCCTTGGTAGGATTTTGCCGTAATCGACGATGATGCATAAATCAGTGCGTAGTGCGTAGAACGTAGTACGTAGTCTCTCGACAAACTCGGAGTTCAGTCGCTCGGGTTGGAGGATTTCGATTTTGTTGGATAGCGCCCATGTTTTCACGGGAGATTGTTGCATAGCGAGGCCGCGGCCTTTTGGTTTATCGGGCGGAGTAATTATGAGGGAGGGGATTAATCCCGCGATTTTAAGGGCATCGAGAACAAATACCGCGATGTGCGATGTGCCAAAAAACGCGAATCGTAGACTACTGTTTTTCTTCTGGTGTTTCGTCATATAGCTCCGTAGCTTTATCTGTGTAAAGAATGCCCTCAAGGTGGTCAAGCTCGTGCTGGAAAATGTGTGTGAGAAATCCCGACGCGCCCCTTGTGAATTGCACGCCATTCTCATCATACGCGCGCACAGTTGCTTTTTCCGCGCGAGGGACTATGCCCCACTTG
>CAZSPA010000062.1:0-394 GCA_964608685.1 uncultured Candidatus Saccharibacteria bacterium | reverse complement strand
GGACAATCCTCGCCTCTTTCAAGGCATCCAAAACAAATACAGCGATGTGCGATGTTCCGAAAAACGCGAATCTCACGTCATTTCTACCAAGGTCGGACCTTGGTAGAACGTCATTCTTTTTCTTCTGGTTGTTCATCATACATTTCTGTCGCTTTATCCGTGTAAAGAATTCCTTCAAGATGGTCCAATTCGTGCTGGAAAATATGGGCCAGAAATCCTGATGCTCCGCGCGTAAATTGTATGCCGTTCTCGTCGTACGCGCGCACGGTCGCTTTTTCCGCGCGCGGTACGATGCCCCATTTCCCGCGGATAGAAAGGCATCCCTCGTGCTTTGGGCTTTTCCCTCGCGATATTTTCACCAGTTTTGGGTTGATGTACACTTGGTCGGGTAGAG
>CAZSPA010000061.1:0-4665 GCA_964608685.1 uncultured Candidatus Saccharibacteria bacterium | reverse complement strand
GGAGTTGCGAGCGGCCGCAGAAAGGAACTTTGCACGACGAACCGGATTCCTTGTTGGCTAAGCTTTGAGAGAAACTTAATTGTTTCCCAAGAAAACTTTTCGGGAAACAATATGTGGAATAGTTTGACCTCTATTCCACCAGCCGCGAGCATGTGAATTGCTAGCTCCGTCGCCGACGGCTTCAGGGTTTTTTGAACACCCCGCAGCACCGTCTGATCCATCGTTTCCATGCCCAGTGCCACAAGCCACACGCCGGCTCGCTTGAGAAGCCGAACGAACTCCTCCGTTACAAGCTCTGGGCGTGTCAGGACATCCAGCGTGAACCCTGGAAAATCTCGCTTAACTTCCGCGAGACCCTCCAGTAGTTCGATCGTGCCTTTCCAATCAAGTCCGAGTGTGGGGTCGATAAGTTGCTGTTTCATCACGCCGTGTTCCGCAAGGAATCGCGCTTCGCGCACGACCGTTGCAGACGAACGCATCCGAAATCCGATTCTAGTCTTGTTAATTGCGCAGAATCCACAATCAAACAAGCATCCGCGACTCCATTCCAGAAGCGCTATCGGTTCGACTCCGGTTGCGCGAATCCGCGCAATAAGGCCCTCGAAATCCAGGTGTCCGCAAACGGTGTAAAATGCTTCCGCCGAGTAGCAGTCTATCAGCGCCGGATTTGCTGGCACGAAACTTCTGTTGCCAGCCCTTGTGTACACGCCTGGAATTCCCGCGGGGTCTCTGGCCTCAACCAGAGCTCGCACGAGCTCTGGAATCTCATATCCGTTTCCGGCGTAGCACGCCGTTACGGCGGGCCAGTCTCGCAATGGCTTCTCATGAACAAGAGAAACTGCTGCGCCACCAACCACAATCTTCGCGTTCGGACACTCCCGAACAATAGCATCGATGATTGTAGTGACGTGACTCCCAAGAGCGAACGCTGGCCAGGAGATCAGAACAACATCCAGCCTGGCGGATTGTAGTTCCTTGCTGACTGCCTCGCGCACATCCAATCCTTCCCTTAAGGTCAAATTTAAATCAAGAAATCGCAGGGCAAGCAGAGGGAGCCATGTGAGAAGCCAGAATCCAACTTCGAATAATGCGCGGGAAAGGAACACTGCCTTGAATTGCAGGACAGACTCCGGCGAAGGCCTGTCCGGTATTTGAACGAATAGAACCGAAGTCATGAGCCCTCCATCAGAAAAAAGGAAAAAGAAGGTAGTCAAAGACCACAAAGACCACCCCAATCTAGTGGACGGTAAAATCGGCGAATGTAAAGTTTTACTTACATAAAGTATGCAACATATGCAAATATTGCTTATATTTCAACACTTTGGTATAGTAAAAGTCGTAAGAAAATGCCGACACTTTTATGGATTCAAAAGAGATTTTCGCGCAATTCGGCCTCGGAGAAAAAGAGTCGGCGCTCTACATAGCCGCCTTGGAATTGGGCACATCTACCGCCTCGGCAATCGCAAAGCGGGCGGGAATCCAGCGCACCCATTTTTATGACCTGTCCCTGAAACTCACTAACGCGGGATTGCTCTCTCGAGTATCAAAAGGAAAGAAACAATTCTTCATGGCAACGAGTCCAGACACGCTCGTTGAAATGCAGGAACATAATTTGCGCCGGCTACAGCAAATGCTTCCCGAATTGAAAGCCATTCATAATACGTCCAGACAAAAGCCGAAGATTTTCTACTACGAAGGCGAAGCGGGGATTGACTACATCAACGATGACACGCTCAAGTACAAGGGCGAGATTCTCGCTTTCACGACTCCGCGGTTTGTTTCCGGGCGCAGTAGGAGCACCGGAAGTTCGTACATTAAAAAGCGCGTTGCGTTGGGAAATCGCACGAGAATCATCGGAGAAAACGCGCCGGAAATTCAAGAACTGCAAAAAAGAGACACGGAAGAATTACGAGAAACGAGAATTCTTTCGCCCGATGTGTACAGCTCGGAAGTTGAAATAGGAATCTACGGCAACAAGCTCTACGTAATTGACTACAAAGAACAGTTCGGCTTCATTCTTGAGGGGAGCGAAATCGCGAGCGTGATGAAAATGATATTTGAGATAGTCTGGAGCAAGTGGAAAGCCTGACCTTGTCCTTAGGTTTAAGATTTTTCCTTATATGCTTATTCGCGCGAATAAGCATATAAGGAAAATTATTCACATCTAAAATTCCTGGATATCCGTTTCGAATGTGTTTTGAGCCACGCGGCGATTTCCTCAAGTTCGGGTTTCATGCTGGCGACGAGGACAGCGTATTGCTCAAGTTCTCCCTCTTTCGCATCAAAAATACACCCATTGTTTTCTAAAAAAATTGCGGCGCATGTTATTCCCGTTCGTTTGTTACCGTCTAAAAACGGATGGCTCGTTATTATGTTGCGCGCGTACAATGCAGATTTGAGAAATATCGTCTCGGGTAAAGTTCCTTCCCGAATGCCTTTTGCGCCGGCAATTGTTCAAGACCCGCGATTAAGTTTCTCTCGCGCACCCCGTGAGACCCCCCATACTCGTCAATGAGCATGGAATGGATGAGGAGTATTTGAGATGCCGTAAGGTAGCGCATTACTTTCTCGCGAGTTCTCGCAGGTCCTTATCGTATCGGCGCATGAAATTCGCGGTCATTTTCGCGATTTTTTGTTCAGCAAGCGAGACTTTTTCAATCGTTCTAAATGAAAGAATCTTGCGCTCTGAATCAACGCGGATTTCTACGCGGTCTCCCGCTCCGATGTGCAATTCTCGAGCGGATTCTTTGGGGATTGTAACGGCGAGCGAGTTTCCAATGACAATTACTTTTTGAGACATAAGCTATATTTTGGCTGTTAGAACGCAATTATAACGGATGCGGAGGAATCGTCAAGTCGTTTAGTCATATGTTATTATTGCCTGCATGAGAGTACTCTTATTTCCAGCCGTCATTTCCGCAACCGTACTTGTTGCCGCTTTCCTATGGGGCGGGCTAAGCGCGCTATTTCTTGTAGCACTCCTCGCAATTTTGGAAACCACGCTCTCTTTCGACAACGCCGTGGTAAACGCAAAGGTTCTTACGCGGATGAGCGAAGCGTGGCAGAAGCGATTTCTCACATGGGGTATTCCAATCGCCGTTTTCGGCACGCGTTTTGTACTCCCGATACTCATAGTCGCGGCCGCCGCCGGCCTCTCCCCCGTTGCCGTGGCGCTTCTGGCGTTTTTCGACCCCGTTTCGTACGGCGCGCATCTTGAGGACGCGCATGTCGCCATCGCCTCTTTCGGCAGCGTGTTCTTGCTACTAGTATCGCTCAAATATTTTTTCAACGACAGGAAAACCGTGCATTGGATTGAGATGATAGAGAAGCACATGTCGCGCTGGGGCGGCATAGAAGCGATAGAAATCGCTATCGTTCTCACGGTACTTCTCTTCTGCGCGTTTCTACTGCCCGCGGAAGCGGCGACTATTCTTATCGCCGGACTCATAGGCGCCGTCTTGTTCATCGTCATAGAAGGCATCGCGCAGTCGTTTCAAGTAGAAACAACCGAAGGCGTGGTTGGCGCCGGACTCGCACTCTTTGTATACCTGAATGTCCTTGACTCCGCGTTCTCTCTTGACGGCGTAGTGGGCGCGTTCGCAATCACCTCCAATCTTCCTGTCATCATCGCGGGCCTCGGCATCGGCGCGATATTCGTGAGAGCGTTCACCGTGGCGCTAGTGCGAGCGCGGACACTCGAGAATCTTCCGTATTTGGAACACGGCGCCCACTACGCGATTTTCGGCTTGGCGCTTTCAATGCTCGTTGGCATTTTCGTGCATGTGCCGGAAGCCATAACCGGCCTTATCGGGCTGGTATTTATCGTACTCGCGTACATCTCCTCTCGCAAAGAAATGCGAGGGAGCGCGTAAGGGGTTTCCTATTCGGCAATAGAATCCGATTCTGCAGATACGCTTATATCGCGTGAAGAAGGAGAACGGCGCATAGGACGATAGTTCATCAGATACCGGCGCGGGTCGGAATCAAGGTCTAAAAAGTGGTCCGCAGATTCCTTAAGTCGGCCGGAAGTACTTTTGCCGAACGAGACAACCTCCACTTGGCAGCCGTCGTGAACCTTCAAGTATTCAACGAGAGGAATAAAGTCGCCGTCGCCGGTGAAAAGAATGACCGTGTCCAAACTCGGGGCGGCGGTAATCGCGTCAACCGCGAGCCCGACGTCCCAGTCCGCTTTTTTCGCGCCCCCGAAAAATACCTGAAGGTCTTTCGTGCGCGTTTCAATGCCGATTTTTTCTAACGCGTCAAAAAATCCCTTCTCCTCGCCGGATTCCGTCGTAACGACATAAGCGCGCGCGCGGATTAAGTGCCGGCCAGCGACCGAATCTTTTAAGACGTTCCCAAAATTCACCCGCGCGTGATAAATGTTCTTTGCGCTGTGATACAAATTTTGCGTGTCGATAAAAACGCCGACTCGCTGTTCTGGATGTTTAACTATACTCATAGCTTTGAGCCAGTAGCTTGTAGCTAGTAGCAATATAAAAATAAAACAAACTTATTAAAATACTTACGGTCAGTATACTCCTAAAATCGGATTGAAGCGAATACTAATCTCGCACCCAAATTAGAAAGCTGCGGGCTACAGGCTACGAGCTACCAGCTATTTGACCGAGCGGAAACCGAAGAGCACAAGTATCGAAGTACAAACGA
>CAZSPA010000060.1:860-4801 GCA_964608685.1 uncultured Candidatus Saccharibacteria bacterium | reverse complement strand
TTACTACTGACTAGTTCTTATCCTCTACTAACTATTTACTACTGATTACTAACTATTGCAGTTGCTATAATATGACTCAATGTTCTCCCTACCTTTCGCAGGCAGAAAAGAAAAAGTTGTCGCTATTTTGGATATTGGAAGCGGGAGCGTGGGATATTGCTTGGTGCAAGTAGAGCGCGATGCCCCGCCAAAGATTCTTGCATCAGAGAGATTGCTTCTGCCGTTTGAGGAGCGGACAGCTGAACAGACAAGAGCAAAAGTCTTGACCTTGCTGGGCGAGGCCTGCGAAAAAGCAGTTTCTACTTATGCGCAAGCAGTTTCAACAAAACGTAAGCTCCCGATATCTGCCGTCTATGCAATTCTCCGCGCGCCGTGGGTGCGCTCCGAATTCGCGCGCGCGCAGACTGAATTCGAGAGCGACCAGCGCATAACAGAAGAAGCGATAGGCGAGCTTGCGCGGCAAGCGCTTGCGAGCGAGAACAAGTTGAATCACCAGAATTTATTTGAGGCCGGTGTGGTTTCCGTAGAGCTGAACGGATATGCGACGAAGAAACCTCTCGGCAAGCTGGCTCATAATGTTTCCATTACTGCCATTATTTCAGAATGCGAGCCGGATTTTCGAGCGGACGTAACGGAAGCGTTGCAGAGGGCATTTCCATCGGCGGGGCCGAATCTCCGTTCGACCACGCGCGTTCTTCTGTCGTCGCTTCAAGATGGCCGCGCGGAATCAGGAGACCGAGTGGTTATTGATGTGGAAAATGAAGCGACCAACTGCCTCGTGATGCGGGAGGGAATCGTTGCAGAAAACTTTCTTGTGCCGGAAGGCACCCGAACGATTCTGGCCCGTATTACGACTGGGATGCTGGAGGAAACTTTCTCGCTTATGCGGATGATGTCGCGCGGGACATGCAGTACTCCCGCCTGCGACAAGCTGAACGCTTCACTAGCGCGGATGGAGCCGGAACTTGCCAAAATATTCGGCGACGCGCTCGGGCGGCTGACATCCTCTCGCCGGCTTCCGAATGAGCTTATTCTCATCGCCGAGCCGGAGCTTTCGGACTGGCTGTCGGTTTTCTTTTCGCGCATAGACTTCTGCCAATTCACGATTACGGCGAGGCCCTTCGCTGTAACGACTTTCAATTTTAACGACATACGCATATTTGCGTCTCGGCCTCATTCGACAGAGCCCATGATAAGCCGCTCATCACAGGCGGAATTTGATACTATAGGCGTAGCGGATGCGGGGCTTGCCATTGCTGCGAGCCTCGTTAACGCGGAGGAGCAATCCACAGATTAGCAAGTATCGTGTATCGAGTATAAGGTATATAGTACAGAGACATTATACTAAAAACCAACCCAGCTATGGCCAACGATTATTTTAAAGACATATTGTCTCAACCGGGCTCTGCCAACCAGCCGCCGGCGCCAAAGACAAGTAGCGATGCCGCGGCGAATCCCGAGCGCTCGATACGCAACATCAGCGTTTCTCCGAGGCAAAGACCGCGCGTCGGCACGGGCGACATGCGGGAAGTCCCGCCTGGAACGGCCTCCACGGTGGACACTAGACAACCCCAAGGTCCGAGTCCAAAAAAGCGGGTTTGGATTTGGGTAATCGCGGCTGTTTCGGTAATTGTACTTGCGGTGCTGGCACTTTTTGCGTTTCGTTCGACTACCGTGACCGTAACGCCTCGCTCTCATGCCGTGGTTCTTGAGCAGGGAACAAGATTTACCGCGTTCCCCGCAGCTGAAGCGGCAGCCGGGGTGCTTACATATACAGTTGCTACCAACGATATCGAGGATTCAGCTGTCGTCGAGTCCAAGGGCAAGGAGAGTGTAAACGAGCGCGCGAGCGGCATCGTAGAGATTTTCAACGAGTACTCAAGCGCGACCGTCCGTCTGATAAAAAACACCAGATTTGCGACTCCCGACGGCCTTGTCTTTCGCGTACCAGCATCAATTATCATCCCGGGTAAAACTGGAACTAAACCGGGGTCAGTAAAGGTTACATTATTTGCCGACCAGGGAGGGCCGGAATACAACATTGGCCCAGTCGAACGTTTTACTCTTCCCGGGCTTAAATCGAGTCCTGACATGTATGCAAGAGTGTATGCCCGCTCATCGGCTGCTATGAAGGGAGGGTTTACGGGCGAGAGGCCATCGGTGTTGCCGGCCACGCTCGAATCTGCTCGCGCCGAAGTTCGCGGACGACTAGAGAGCAAAGCTCGCGACGGCGCTCGCGCGCTCACAAACCCCACCGCAGTTGTCTTTCCTGATTTGATTCAAATATCATACGAGTCGCTTCCTTTGACCACAGAGACAGGAGGAGACGTGCGAATACACGAGCGGGCACGTGTTGAAGTTCCGTTATTTTCCGCGCCCGGGCTTGCGCAGGCAGTGGCGCGTGTTGCGGGAGCGGATGCTGAAGATTCAAGCGTTATGCTTGCTGGAATCGATAAACTTAACACAAAGCGAAGTCCCACCACTTCTTCAATTTCGCTTGGGAAAGACGCGCTGGATTTCTCGATTAGCGGAACGGCTCAAATTGTCTGGAATGTTGATACCGTAGCGCTGTCAAACGCTCTCGCAGGCCTAGACGACTCCGCTTTTCAAAGCGTCATTAATGGATTCCCGGGCATACAAGAGGCCCGAGCCCGCATTGAACCGTTTTGGAAGAGCGTGTTCCCTTCAGATGTCGCTGACATCAGTATCGAATTGTTGCCGGTACAAAACGCGGAGTAGCTTGACCCGCGCACTAAGTTTGGCGTTGCCTCTTATGAACCAAATTACCACAGATAACTTTTTAACAATGGGTGGAAGACCGGGATGTTTTGGAATTGCTTCGGCGCAAAATCACGCCAAACTTAGTGTGCGGGTTGACGCGGTAGTCTGAATCTGTTATTCTCGCTCGTGCAACTATGACAGAGCCAGAGGTGGTGGAAGGAGTCGTCGATGAGGCCCTTCCCAATACTTTATTTCGAGTGAAACTTGAATCTGGTGAAATAGTTCTTGCATATTTAGCCGGTAAGATGCGGTTGCACAGAATCAAAGTTCTTGTCGGAGACAAGGTATCGGTCCGCCTTGACCCATATGGGGGAAGAGCGAGGATTACGAGGAGGGTTTAGAAAAATAATGAGCGAAGCGACTATATTTTTCTTAACCGAGCACTTTCTAACGCACCATTGAAATAATCAACCTGATATGCAAGAGTACACCAGTTTAGATATAAAAACTGAAGACAGATTAAAAGTGCTCGGTCGTTAAGAAAATCTAACATGAAAGTAAAAGCATCAGTAAAAAAAATTTGCATGCACTGCAAGCACGTTAAGCGCCACGGGCGCCTTTTGGTTATCTGTTCGAATCCGCGGCATAAGCAGAGGCAAGGGTAATAGAAAAATAATGAGCGAAGCGACTATATTTTCCATTATCCCTCTCCAATTTTGAAACTTCGAAAAAATATGCAAAACTATCGTACCCAATCACAATCGGAACTCATCGACAGAGACTGCTGGAGTTCAAAATTGGGGAGGGATGTAAGATTTACTAAACTCGTTATCACTCGTTAAGAACATCTAACATGTTGAGAATCTCCGGTGTAACAATCCCAGAAAACAAGCGGCTCGAAATTGGGCTAACCGCTATCTACGGCGTAGGACGGCGGCGCGCTCTGGCTACTCTCCGGACTCTTGGTATAGACGAAGGAAAAAAGCCCGCCGCGCTTACTACGAAAGAAGAGGCGGGTATTCGAGTGGCTATAGAGAAATTCACCGTTGAAGGCGAGCTGAAAAGGCAAATTAGCGGAAACATCAGGAGGCTTAAAGACATCAAATCTTATCGCGGACTTCGACACCTGGCCCACCTTCCTGCCCGCGGACAAAGGACGAAAACAAATTCCCGAACAACGCGAGGCAATGTCCGCAAGACTATGACATCAGGAAAGCGCA
>CAZSPA010000060.1:0-850 GCA_964608685.1 uncultured Candidatus Saccharibacteria bacterium | reverse complement strand
CCCACAAAATCAGTGCATCTTGGGTGCATTGATTTTGTGGCTGACAAACCTTACCCAGCACCTTTTACGGCAATCTTGATTTGCTTGTAAATGTGCCTTGTAAAAGGTAATATCGCCACTAACGGCACATTTTGCTAGAAAGGTGCTGGGTGTAAGATTTTCTAGTTCGCAGGCTCACAACAAAATCTAACATGGGAAAAAAGCGTATAATAAGAAAAAGCGGAGGAAGCGTCGACGCGGGGCTCAAGTCTCGCTCTCTTGCCCGCGTGGCAAAGAAAAATCTCACAATCGGCACTCTTAACATTCACGCAACATACAACAATACAAAGATTTTGTTGGCAGACAGAGACGGAAACACCGTAGCATGGTCATCTTCCGGCGCGCTCGGATTTTCGGGAGCTAAAAAGGGGACTCCCTTTGCGGCTGCAAAAGTCGGCGAAATAGTCGGTGATAAAGCAAACATCATTGGAATCAAAGAAGTAAATGTCGTGATACGAGGCGTCGGGGCGGGCCGGGAATCGGCACTTCGTGCCTTTGCCGGAAAGGGAGTTGATATAGTAAGAATTGCTGATGATACCCCAGTGCCGCACAACGGTCCTCGCCCGGCGAAGCCAAGACGCATATAAGCACGAAATCCGAAACTCGAAATCCGAAAAAATACAAAATATGAAAAATATAAAAAAGGTTCCAGAAATACAGCTAGATAGCTCGAGTCTTGAATTTAGAATTTATAATTTTGCTCATTTTTCGAATTTCGTGCTTCGTGCTTCGAATCTTTAAATCAATATGTTATTAATTAAGTCAAAATACAAAATTGCAAAGCGCCTAGGTGCGAGCATTTTTGAGCAGA
>CAZSPA010000059.1:0-4980 GCA_964608685.1 uncultured Candidatus Saccharibacteria bacterium | reverse complement strand
GGCGCGAGGAGCAAGTCCGCAAGTTTGTAATACTGCGCGGGGTCTGTTTGCCCCTCAAAAAATACCCATTTGCCGACTCCGCGGTCCCGCGCCATTTTCTGAAGCGCTTTTTTCTCTCTTCCCTCGCCAATGATGATTAGGCAGGAATTTTCCAGCGCGGCTTTGGCGAACGCGTGTATCGCGAGCCCGACATTTTTTTCCGGCTCTAACCGCGACACTACGAGCAATTTTGTAGGGAATAAATGTGCGCGCGCCGCGAGCTTGGTTTCAATCGGTGCGTTGCGATATTTTTCCACGTCTACAAAAATCGGCAGTACCGATATTGGCGCGCGAAGTTTATATCTTGCATCAATAGAACGTTTAACACGCTCCGAAACGACGCGAACGCGGGAAGCTCGGCGCAAAACAAATCCAGCAATTCGCACTCGAATGCGGTTGAGAAGCGAGAGTCGCGAAAATTCCGGAGAAAGAAAATCGGTATGAACCTGCACGTGGAGCGGAGCGTGGCGCAACAGCGCAATGAGCCACCCGGCAAACCCTGTCTCAAATGGGTCTTGGGCGGAGACCACATCCGGCTTCGGCAATTTGAGCGCGAGCCACACCGCGCTCCATACATACAAAAAACGAAAAAGAGAGTTGGTCGCGCATACGCGCACGTACTCGCTCAAACGCGCCTCTTTCACACCGTGTTTACGAAGCGAGAAAACGATGATATTAAGCCCTTCAAAGCGCTTTCCATACGAACGCATTCGCGCCGCGGAAGCGCTCTTCGCGTCAAAGATTGTTCTGTCCGTTCCTATCTGTAAAACATTCATGATTTTTTTCTGATCACATCGCCGAATATTTTCAGGTGTTCGCGCGCGACGTCATCCCATGTATTTTTAAATGATATTGCTCTAAACGCCTCCGCAAATGCTCTATAATTCGCATCATCCGCAAGCATTTCGAGCTTTGCTGAAATATCATCGACAGAATTCGGGTTTACCATTTCCGGTAATTGATTGCGGATGCTTAAATAATTTTCTTTGGTGACAAGCGCCGGAAGGCCTATGGCAAGCGCCTCATATACTTGATTCGGGGAAATGTCCGTCCAGCTCGGCAGAATGAACGCCCTGCAATTTTTCACTCTCTCCATTGCCGCGGAAAACAACATGCTGGGCTCAATTCGCACGCGCGATTGCAAGCCGAGCTTTTTTACCAGCTCGATTATTTCTTGTTTGCGCGGACCGTCTCCAATCAATAAAAGCGTATAGCCGTTCGGCAATCGCGCTTGCGCGAACGCGCGCACAAGCGCGGTCAGATTTTTCATTACGATAAACCGTCCCCAAAAAACGAATTCTTTTGTGGCGGTACCGCGAACCACTCCCCGCGTTTCCATGCGGGGTACGGGGTTGTAAATGACATCTGTCATTTCTAATCCATAGTATTTCCGATAAAGTTCTCTCTGTTTATCTGAATTAAAAATGACTTTTTCGGCATTTTTCAGGACAAAGCGGATGAGCCAAAAAAACGGCTTGAACGAACCTCGGCGGTACAAACCGCTTTTATAAAAATCCGAAAGCGTAACTGGCGGCGCGCCGGATTCAAGATATTTCTGCTCCCATAAATAGTCTCCACCGACGCGGACGACATAGGGAATCCCGCGCAGGCGCGAGGCGAGCGCCGCGGGAAGCCCCGCCGCGAACCAATCAAGCAAGTATACAAGGTCAACGTCTTTTGCTTGCTTAAAAACGGCAAAAAACATCCTTATTCGATTCAGAAATTTGTTTCCGCGGACAACCCGCATAAGCGCAAATTTATACCGCGCGTCAGAGTCCCCGATTGGTTTTGCGGAATAAGTGAGCACTGAAGCCTGATGTCCCGCACCGGCCAATTTTCCAGCGATGTTTGGCGCGTAAACCGCCGGGCCTCCGCTTTCCGGCTCAAAGATTCCCGTAACAATGAGAATTCTCCCGTTAGAAGTTGGGTTTGCGACACGGTTTCCGTTATGTTGATGATTGTACATATATGGCAGGGTGAATTGAGGCTTCTACGAGGAAAATCTTTTATAAAAGATTTTCCGACCTAAACTTCTAACGGGACTCATGTTTTCCGCGGCTTCTTATGGATATGTTTAATGTACCACTCGACTTCGCGCTCCAGTCCTTCGGCGAGCGATACTTTTGGTTTGTAGCCGAAAAGCCGTTTTGCTTTCGCGATATTGGCGCTCGTCTCTTTTTGGTCGCCGGGGCGCGGCGGCACTATCTTGAACCGCGCCTTCTTGCCAAGAATTTCCTCTATTAATTCAATCCCCTTGCCAGTTGTGTGGGTGGCGTCGTTACCGAGATTGATGACTTCTCCTATGCATGAATCCAGATTCTGGAGGACAAGCATGCATCCATCTATGATGTCGCCCACGTACGTGTAGCTACGTATCATTTCGCGAGCGTTTTCATGCAGAGGAAATTCGGCGTCTTCAAGAATGGCTTTTGTGAGTTTGTGGTACAGCTTTTCCGGGCGCTCTCGCTCGCCATAGACCGAGAATATTCGGAGCGAGAGGGCCGGGAATCCGCGGCCGCGATGCCGCGAGAGGACGAGTTGTTCTGCGGCAAGTTTTGTAACGCCGTAATGAGATGTCGGCGCTGGAGCAGTCGTTTCGTCACCGCGCGCGTATTCACCGTAAATGGATGATGTTCCGAAGTTTATGAATCCTTTAAGCGAACTTTTCTCCGCCGCAGAAAGGAGGCGCTCTGTCGCGATTACATTGTTGCGCAGATATTTATCGAAATGGGTCGCGGAAGAAATTCCCGGCTGCGCCGCGAGATGAAATATGACATCCACTCCGTCCACGATTGTGGAAAGGTCGTCGGTTGCCAAGTCCATGTTGCGGAAATCAGCGCCCGCGGCCCTAACCGCGGCGGCATTCAATTCCTTAATTTTTCTGTCGTAAAAATCTGTAAAGGAATCAACAGCGATAACCTCGTGTCCCTCGCGGCACAATCTTTCGGCCACGTGCGAGCCGATAGCTCCCGCCGCTCCTGTGACTAATATCTTCATCCCTACACTATAACGTCAAATATCTTTGTTTTCACGTCAATAGCGATAATACGCCAATCGTATTTCTTTTCCGCCAATGCCCGCGCGTTTTGCACCACTTCGGCGACGAGCGCCGGCTCTTTCATGTAGCGCGCGACGGCGCTCGCGATTGACTGCGGATTTCCAACTTCGCAAAATAATCCGGTGGCGGGCTTATCCGGATTTTTGTCAGGGTCGAAAAGAAAATCCGTAATTCCCCCAACGGGTGTTGCAACGACCGGAATACCTGCGGCAAACGCCTCCACGAACGAGCTTCCAAATCCTTCAACGAAGGAAGGACGCACGAAGATGTCGGATATCTTGTAGTACGCGGGAAGATTCGCGTGAGCCACTTGTCCGGTGAAAATTACTCTGCCCGCAACGCCGGAATCTTGCGCAATCTTTTCCAATTTCTCTTTGTCATCGCCGCTGCCGGCGACAAGAAGCTTCACATGGGGAGGAAGGAACTCGAGCGCGCGAATAATATCTTCTACTCCGCGGGACAGCACAAGCCGAGACGCGGTAAATAAAAAGACATCGCCCAGCTTCTTTCCGAACCTTGATTTCAACTCAACCTCTTTTTCTTTCTCGACCGGTCCAGAGAATTTCGCGAAATCTACGGCATTTGGAATGACCGCAATCGGCCCCCTGAAACCGATTTCGCGCGCGAGCTTTTCAATGAAATGCGAGATGGCCTTGATAATGTCGGCCTTCAGGTAAAGTTGCCTATAAAACGGCCAAATTAAGCGCAAAATTGGCTGCCTCGATTTTACCTGCTCCAGCGTATTGCCGTCTTGAAGCTCGAGAAAATACGGGATTTTCGGATTCGCGTACTTGAAAAAGAGCGCGCCGAAAGCGGCTTGATTCGCCATCATCGCCCACGTCATATCGTATGCGTTTTTTTTATGAAGCTCTCTTGCCTTAAAAAAAGAGGTGAAGGGAAATAAAATCTTGGCGAGTTTGGCCATCATGGGTATTCGCCTGTCGGAGATTTCCGGCGCGTTTACGGCGAACCCCACGCGATGCACCAGCACATTTCTCATCTGTTCTATATCCGGCAGATTTTTATTGAACCGCAGGGTTATCATATCGAATTGATACTCGCTTGCGGGCATGCGGTCGGTAATTTCTTTTATCGCGAGTTCCGCCCCGCCGATGTAGGGGTGGTAAGTGAGAGAAAAAATTAGGATTCGCTTCATGTAAATGCCGAGGTTATTTTTTCTCTTTTTTGAGAGATTCAATATACTCGCGGACATTGTGTTCCGGCTTCCAGCCGAATTCCTTCTCCGCGCGCGAGGTGTCTACAATCGATTCCATGCGATTTCCTTTTCGCTCCGGCAACATTTCTATTTTCCCGCCGAACATCTTTGCAATTTCAAGAAGAGAGTACGATTCGGGGCTACCCAAGCCGTATTCATCGCCCTGCCCTTTTTCACCGACCATGAAAAGTCCGCGCGCCAAATCGTCCGCATGGGTGAAATTCCGACGCTGCTTTCCAGGAGAAACGACAGTAATGGGAAGACCTGCGGCGTATTTTTTCTTGAATATTCCCATCACGCTCGCGTACGGCCCTTCCGAAAGTTCGCGCGAGCCGTAACCGTTATAGAAATAAGTAATCGCGAACGGCAGGCCGAACCATTCTCCGTAATTGCTCACGAGTTCGGTGTTGGAGGCCTTCATCCACGCGTACGGGCTTTGGTCGCGCCCTAATCCACCGTCTGCGAATTTCGTGCTGGAGCCCGCGTACACCAATTTGCACTTGTGCCCCGATTGATTGAGTCTTCTCCAGTATTCAAGAACGCGGAATGTTCCTGCGACATTCGATTCCCAGACAAATTCTATGTCGTCAAAACTCTGCTCCACGCGCGAGTATTCTCCGAGATGGAAAATTATCGCAGGCTTCTCGTGTGCGAGAAGCGTCGCGAT
>CAZSPA010000058.1:0-5135 GCA_964608685.1 uncultured Candidatus Saccharibacteria bacterium | reverse complement strand
ATGGGAAAAATAATTGGGATCGATTTAGGAACGACAAACTCCGCAGTCGCAGTCGTGCGAAGCGGAGAACCGCAAATAGTTGAGAACGCGGAGGGCGCGCGAACTACGCCTTCCGTCGTCGCCATTTCCAAAACAGGCGAGCGGCTCGTCGGGCTTCTGGCGAGAAGGCAAGCCGTTACGAATCCAAAAAATACGATATTCCAAATAAAGCGCTTTATCGGACACTCGTTTGACGAGCCGGCGGTTGATAAAGACAGAAAAGCCGTGCCTTTTGAGGTTAGAAAATCGGCAAGCGGAGGAATAGAAGTACACATGGGCGCCGCTCCGGGAGGTTCAAACGAGCCGAAGTGGTACCGCCCCGAAGAAATTTCCGCGATGATTCTCCAGAAATTAAAACAGGACGCGGAAGCGAAGCTCGGCGAGACGCTCACGGAAGCGGTTATCACCGTCCCCGCGTACTTCAACGACGCTCAACGGCAGGCAACGCGAGATGCCGGAAAAATCGCCGGTCTTGACGTGAAAAGAATAATCAACGAGCCGACCGCGGCGGCGCTTGCTTACGGCTTCAACAAAAAGAAAAACGAGAAGATTGTTGTTTTTGATTTCGGGGGCGGAACTTTTGATATATCGGTTCTTGAGGTCGGCGATGACGTGATAGAAGTTCGTTCTACAGACGGCGATAGCCACCTAGGCGGAAAAGATATAGACCAAAAGATAATGACTTGGATTGCTGATGAATTTAAAAAGGAATCCGGAATCGATGTTCGCAACGACCCGCTAGCGCGACAACGCCTTGATGAAGCGGCAGAAAAGGCAAAAATAGAGCTTTCCACAGCGAAGGAAACCGAGGTCAATATCCCGTTTATTACTTCTGATTCATCGGGCCCGCGGCACTTGCTAGTCAAAATGACGCGAGCAAAACTTGAGGATATTTCGGGTGAATTTATCGAGAAGGCAATGTCCATCACGAAACGTGCAATGGATGCGTCGCCATTCAAGATAGGTGATTTGAATGAAGTTATTCTAGTAGGGGGACAAACGCGCATGCCCGCGCTTCAAAAAGCAGTTGAGGATTTCTTCCATAAGAAACCTAATATGACTGTGAATCCGGACGAGGTAGTTGCGATAGGGGCGGCGATACAAGGCGGAATCTTGCAGGGCGACGTGAAAGACGTGCTTCTGCTGGACGTGATTCCTCTTTCTATGGGAATTGAGACGCTTGGTGGGGTCGCGACTAAAATTATTGAACGCAATACCACGATTCCTACTTCGCGCTCGCAAGTGTTTTCCACCGCTTCCGACAATCAGCCGTCGGTTGAAATTCACATCGTGCAAGGGGAAAGACCTATGGCCTCTGACAACAAATCGCTCGGCCGGTTTAATCTGGACGGAATTCCGCCGGCCCCGCGAGGCATGCCTCAAGTGGAAGTTAAATTTGACATAGACGCGAACGGAATCTTGAGCGTAACGGCAAAAGATAAAACAACAGGAAAGGAACAGTCAATCCGGATTGAGGCGCGCTCCGGCCTCACGGATGCCGAGGTTGAGAAAATGCGCAAAGATGCCGATGTAAATGCCGAAGCCGACAAGCAAAAGCGCGAGCTTGTTGAAGCGCAGAACGCGGCAGACCAGATTCAGTATGCGGCGGAAAAAGCGCTTAAAGAGCATGGCGAAAAGGTAAGCGAAGATATACGCAAGAACGTGCAGGAAAAAATAGACGCGCTTAAAACCGCGCGCGCCGGAACAGATGCTGGGGCAATCAAAACCGCGTCAGAAGCGCTCTCGTCCGCGATAAGCGCGATAGGCCCCGCCGTCGCCAAGGCTAAGGCGGACGAGGAAGCGATTTCAAAGACTCCACCTCCGCAAGAGCCGCCGAAAGGAGACGACCAGAAGCCGCCGGACGTTCCGCCTCAACAGTGAAATAGTTTTCTTGTTACTCGCTTGTAGTGACCGTTATCGTACATATGTACGATAACGGTCGCTGACATTGAGAATTTTATATAGAACTTTTTTGCATTGCAAAAAATGTTAGCGTATAATCACTGAACTATGGCAAAGGATTATTACAATATTCTTGGAGTTACAAAAACGGCAACAGAGGATGAAATAAAAAGCGCGTTCAGAAAACTCGCGCACAAATATCACCCCGATAAGAAAGGCGGGGACGAAAAGAAGTTTAAGGAGGCGAGCGAAGCGTACGCCGTCCTTTCTGACAAGAAGAGGCGCGCGGAATATGACGCGCATGGCAGAACGTTCGCCGGCGGAGGCCCCTACGGAGGGGGCTTTGGCTTCGACTTCTCCGATTTTGCGAGGGGCGGCAACGGATTCGGAGGGCAGGGATTCCAGGAATTCGACCTCGGCGATATCTTCGGAGAATTCTTTTCCGGCGAGGCCAATCCTTTTTCGCGCGGGGGCAGGGACAGGGGGCGCGATATTTCAATAGATATTGAGCTCACTTTCAAGGAGTCTGTATTTGGGGCCGAACGCCGGGTTCTTATCGCCAAAATGAACACCTGCGATGCGTGTTCCGGAAGCGGCGCGCAAAAAGGTTCCAAGCTTTCCAATTGCGCATCATGCAACGGCAAAGGCCAAATCCGAGAAGCGCGAAACACTTTTTTCGGGAATTTCACATCCACGCGCACTTGCCCGAAATGCCTGGGGCGGGGACAGATGCCGGAGCATATTTGCGAAACCTGCAAAGGGCAGGGCATAGCAAAACAGGAAGAAGAAATCAGGGTCGCGATTCCCGCCGGAGTTTCTGACGGAGAAATGATACGAATGCCCGGGCGAGGCGAGGCCGCTTTGGGCGGGAGCGCCGGCGATTTATACGTTAAATTGCATGTTAAGCAGGACAGGGTTTTCACCAGGGAAGGAAACAACATTCTGACCACGCTGCGCGTAAGGCTTTCAGACGCGCTCCTAGGCGGAGAGTATAAGATTCATGCCATAGACGGCGATGTCGTTGTTCCAGTGTCGGCAGGAATTTCTCATGGGGACATTATTCGAGTTCGAGAGCGAGGCGTGCCGCACGGACGGGGGGGTCGGGGCGACTTGCTCGTTCGAGTGCACATCGAAATCCCAACTAAACTCTCCCGCGCCGCGCGCGAGCTTGTTGAGAAACTGCGCAAGGAAGGACTGTAGAATTAGCCGGTAGCTCGTAGCCTGTAGCAAAATGCTAATGAAACCTGATTGCTTGAGAGTTCTGGCTACTGGCTACCAGCTACAAGCTACGGGCTCTGATTGATATGGATTTATCTTCAATAAGCGGTTTCTTCTCTTACATTCCAACCGATTGGATAGTCATTCTTGCTTTTGCCGCCATTGTCGCCGCTGATTCAATGCGAGCGGGCACAGGAAGGGCGTGCGTCATTGTCCTTTCTTTGCCTCTAGCGTTTTACCTGATTTCCGAACTTCCTCATGCGATCATTTTATCCGGCATTGCAAACCAACTTGTAATGCCAATTCTCAAAGCATTGATTTTCGGAATAGTTTTTGCGGCTGTATACTTTCTTGTACATCGAATAGTAGACGCGTATAGAACCGGAAGCGGGGCGCCAGTACAGGCATTGCTCGCTGGCGTAGCGGCGGCATCAGTAGTGGTAGTCGTTTGGCTGCAAGTGCCGGAGCTTCAGTCTATTTGGAACTTCGGCCCGCAGGTACAGTCGGTGTTCGGAGAAGCATACCGCTTCTGGTGGGTAGCGGGCTCGTACGCCGCGCTTGCGTTTGTGCGAAGCTAGCCCATACACCAAGTTTGGCATTATGTTGCTGAAGGCAATAGTCGCAAGTGGCTATTGGAAGCGTATGCAGGGATAATGAGTACTGAAATCGCTATGTGGCAACATAGAAGCCATGCCAAAGTTGGTGTCGGGGCTAATTTTTGCCTATCGAAGTTTCCGCTCCTCCGCTGATTGTGACTATTGAGCCGGAGAAGAAAGGCATGACGGTCGTACCATCGGTTGTTCCATCGCTTGTTAAGAATGCGGAGTGCGCTCCGGCCACATCGGTATTTCCGGCGGGTGAAAGCCAAACTGCAAGACCATACTGATTTCCGGAAAGAGAGACCTCGTCGTTTATGTCCCTGATGTCAAATTCAACAGTTCGGCCCGCTCCGGTAGCGGTCAAATCGCCTTCTACATAAATATCCACCGAATTTCCTTTTTTGATTTCAATCCCGGGTTCAAAAAACGACACGTATTCTTTGTTGGAATAAAGGCTGACCTTTGCCGGATAAGCGGCTCCGTTCACCACTGTTGCGATATTCGCGAAATCCGCGCTTCCGGCACTGCCGGATTGCGTCCAGACGATATTGGACAGAGTGATGTCTTCCGGTGACTTGGCCGTTATCCTTATGCCAGAAAACTTAATCCCTTTTTCGTTGATATAACGCGTGCGCGCGACAGTCGGATCGAACTGTGACAGAGTCGCTGTCGCTCCACCGACCACAAGAGTGCTATTTATTTTCTGCGATGTTCCGCGCAGGGGCAAAACCCCCTCCACAGGTGAGGAAGCGAGAACGCCCGCGATCTGAATAGCCGGCGTTTGAGAATCGTACGAAGACAGGTCAGTCTGCATGTTTGCGTAAACCTCAAAATTCCGCGTCTCTCCCGCGGGAATAGCGAAGGGAGTTCGGAAAACCGCGCGATGTTTCGAATTCAGAGATATGACATTTCCTATCTGCAGTCCTTCTTCATCGTAGAGACCGAAGCTTCCAAACGCGCCGTCGGCGCCAAGGCCAATTCGTTCAATCGTGATTTCTTTCACAGTCACATCCTTGCTCCCGGCAGCGAGATCGAAACTTAAGAATAAGACAGTCGCGCTTGCGGGAGCTATTAGCGATGCTGGCTGGCCGGGGTCGCTCAATGTCAGGGCATCCTCCTGCGCGGAAATTGCCGAGGCAGCTTGCGCCGCTCTCGCATCGTTAGCCTGCGTATCGTCCGCACTAGCGGCAACCGGAGGCGCGGAGCAAAGCGCGTTCAGCTTCGCGCGCGTTCCAATACCAACAATACCGGTTCCCTTTGACAATCCTGCCGGAACCAAAATCTCGGACATATATTTCTCCTGGAACTTTATTACCGCCAGCTTTGTTTTAGCTCCGAAGAAATTTGATTCATTGCCGGGCGAGCCTGCGCCTCTGT
>CAZSPA010000057.1:0-5186 GCA_964608685.1 uncultured Candidatus Saccharibacteria bacterium | reverse complement strand
CTTATAATGCTCTTATGTTTGAGAAACCCAATAAAAAGTCTGGTATACCCACTGCTTTTGGTTTAACGAACTCCGCTTTGAAATTGCTGGGCAAGGGCCTTGGAGCAGTAGCCAAAACTGGCTACAACGCTCTTGCAGCAGCGAATAATGAGCAGTTTAAGAAAACGGCTCTAGATGATATCCATTCGGTTATTTAACCTGGGGCAGTGCTTAAGACCGGACATCTACTCCCTCCTTTGAGAACAACAAATTTAACTAAGGACGAAGTGAGGAGGTTTACTAAAGCATGCAACGGGTTGATAGAGCGCAAGATACCTTTATCGCCCTACATTACTAGTTTTGCAGCGAGATTCTTTATCACGCTGAAGACGTAAATGTCCGTCCACTAAATGGTGAAGATGAGGATGGAGTAATAGTTTCAAAATCGCATTCTAATATTCTTAAGAATACGAGAATGTTTTTCTGGCACATGCGTATGTTGATGCGTGGCGTATAATGCAGTAATGAAGCGCGTACTTGTCGTTGGCGGGTCGGAGGAGTATTCTGGGGCTGTATTCCTCGCTGGAATGGCCGCTCTTCGCTCCGGCGCGGAGTCGGTTATTGTCATGGCCCCCGACAAGGTCGCATGGGCGATAAACGCACTTTCCCCGGATTTAATGACGCGGAAATTGCGCGGGAAATATTTATCGCTTTCGCACAAGGCCGAAATTCTTCGCCAGCTCAACACTGCGGACGTGCTTGTTTTAGGAAATGGAGCAACGACCCGTCCGGATACAGCGGCTTTGATGCGCGCGCTTTGCGAATGGCCGGGGAAAAAAGTGATTGATGCGGACGCACTCAAAGTTCTACGCGGCAGTAAAATCTCAAATGCAATTCTGACTCCAAACAGCGGAGAGTGGAAACTGTTGAAGAAAAATTGCGATATCAATAAACTTCTTGAGAAAAATGTGATTATAAAAAAAGGGATGCCGACGGAGATTCTTTCCGCAAGAAAGAAATTTCGCCAGAAGAACACGAACCGCGGATTGGAAAAAGCGGGAACGGGAGACGTGCTTGCGGGTTTATGCGCCGGATATTTGGCGCAGGGACTTTCACTCTGGCCTGCGGCAAGGAAAGCATGCGAAACAGGGAACACGATTGCTGGACTTCTTACAACGAAAAAGAAAGGGTATTATTTTCTAGCGAGCGATATTCTGCAGGAGTTAAAGAAGAAAAAAAGGTAGAATGGAAAACTTACAAGAAAAGAATAAAGGAGAACTGCTCATATTCTTACACGCATTATCGTGGGCATTTTTTCCAATAATAGTCGTTCTTTCTTACGCGGTACTGCCGAGTTTAATTTCCTTGGCGTGGAGCACCGCGCTCGCAGCGCTTTTTTTCAGTGCCTTAATCGTTTATAGAAAGAAATGGAAAGAGCTGAATAATTCACTGCTTTGGCAATACGGATTTTTTATCGCGTTATTCAACGGCTTCTTGTACTATACCTTATATTTTCTGGGTCTTGAGACAACTACGCCGGGAAACGCGGCCATCATCTCGCTTTTTGAGGTCTTTACTTCTTTCTTGTTTTTCCACGTGTTTCGGGGCGAGCACATTTCTTTAGACTACAAAATTGGCGGCGTTTTAACGGTTATCGGAGCTATCATCGTACTCGGAAAGAATTTCTCCGGCATTAACTACGGCGACATTTTCATACTGCTTGCGACGATAGGCGCTCCGATAGGGAATCTGTTTCAGCAAAAGGCGCGGAAAATTGCCTCCAGCGAGTCCATCATGTTTATTCGCAACCTCATTTCGGTGCCTCCGATATTTCTTCTGGCGTATTTATTGCAAGCCCACGCATCTTCCGGTGATTTACGCGCCTCGCTCATTTTTCTTCTGGTGAACGGAGTCTTATTCCTCGGTTTATCCAAAATCTTCTGGATTGAGGGAATACACCGAGTGTCAGTCACAAAAGCTTCTGCGCTTAGCGGCATAACGCCTCTCCTGACCCTGCTTTTCGCGTGGCTGATTCTCCAGCAAGCGCCCACCGTTTGGCAGCTCGCATCACTGATGCCGCTTTTGTTGGGCGTACTGCTTTTAACTGACAACATCAAGTTAAGCAAAAGATAGGGCTCGCATAGAATTCTATGCCGGCTTGAATGCGCAGATCAAGTCCAGCATTCCGTATCCCCCTACTCTGCGCCATGGCGTAGAGTAGGGGGATATTATTTTTTGAGCCAATTTGACACTGCAGTAGAAACTATTTAGATGTGCTGGGAGAGGGAGTCGGTCACGAATAATTCTTGTGCCGCCGCACAAGAATTTTCGCTACCCCAGCTCGGCATTTCGCGTGCTCGCGAAATATGCCTACGCTTTTCAAGTCCCTCGCCCTATGTGCGCAGGCACATCGCTTCCAGGCACACAGTCTCACCGCGTTCGTCTGTGCCGGGAGAGGGACTTGAACCCTCACGAGCTTGCGCTCGAACGATCTTGAGTCGTTTGCGTCTGCCAATTCCGCCATCCCGGCCTCGCCCCTCATAGCTTTAGCGACGTGGGGCAGTAGGTCACATAATACCTATAGACGCGCATTTTTGTAAGTCCTTCAGCACAATCTGCGCATACTGTATACGCGATACGGTATACTATATACTAATCATATGTCCGGCTACTACGGCGACTCCATATTTTGGGTTGAGGTTTTGCGCATTAGGCCGAATCCATTCCAGCCCCGGCGTATCTTTGACGAATCGGCTCTCGCCTCGCTCGCCGAATCTATCCGTCAGTATGGCGTTCTCCAACCGCTTACTGTAACGCGCGTCGAGATCGAGCGCCCCGGAGAAGGCATTTGGGTGGAATACGAATTAATTGCCGGTGAACGGCGTCTTCGCGCGGCGAAACTGGCAGGACTTACGCAGGTGCCGGTCGTCATAAGAACAGCCGGAGACAGCGACCGAATGAAGCTTGAGTTGGCGATAATAGAGAATCTGCAAAGGGAGGACCTAAGCGTCGTTGACCGCGCTCGCGCATTTCAACGGCTTGTATCCGAATTTGGCCTGAAGCACAGCGAAATCGGCAAGCGCGTCGGCAAAAGCCGCGAATATGTTTCCAACACGCTGCGAATCTTATCCTTGCCGCAGGATATGCAAGATGCTCTTGCGGCGGGCGAAATAAGCGAAGGCCATACCCGGCCCCTCTTAATGCTTGTGGACCGCACCGAAATGCAAAGGTCGCTTTTTAAGGAGATTGTGGGGAGGCATCTTACTGTTCGAGATGCCGAGCAGGTAGCGCGCCGAATCGCGACGGAGCGCGCGCGCAAGACCGACCTAACACCGGAGCTCCTTATGCTCGAGCGTGAACTTACGGAGAAGCTCGGGACGCGAGTTCGCATTGAAAAGAAAGACCAAGGCGGGAAAGTCTTGATAGATTTCTTTTCCCTCGACGACCTGGTGCATATACGCGAAGTATTTAGCCGCCAAAACGGGAGGGCGGCGACGCAGGCCACGGCAGGTGCCGCACACGAGGCGCCACCGGGCCTGCCTTCAACCCCTGCAGAAACAGGCGCGAAACAAGATCCCACCGTAGTTTCAGTAGATGCAGTTCTCTTAGCAAAATCAGCGCAGGCGGGTTCGGTGAACTCACCGCAAGTAAGTCCGGCTCAAGAGGCCTCCAGGCCGGAGGCTTCTGTAAATGAAAAAAGCGAGGACGAACTCTACTCGATAAAACACTTCACAGTATAGAGGCTAAGATTTGTTTTGGGCCGCCAATGCCGACCGTATGTGCTTTTTTGCCATGCTGGTTTTTGCTATGTCGTGCCATTTCCGGGAAGGGTGAGCAGAGGGCTTAGTGATTATTTCAACCATGTCGCCATTGCGCAGAGCCGTATCTAGCGAAACCATTTTTCCATTGACGCGAGCGCCGGCCATTTTATTCCCCAGGTCGGAATGTATCGCGTATGCGAAATCGATAGGGGTCGCGGCCAAGGGCAGGTCGATAACGTCGCCTTTCGGAGTAAAGACGAACACGCGATGGCTGAAGAAGTCGCTTTTGAGAGTGTCCATGTACTCGTCCGATTCTTCGGGCTCGTGGGCGCCCGCCAGCTCTTTAACCCATGAAGGGGCGTCTATGGAACTTTTGCTCGCCTGCGTAGCAGGGAGTAACCCTTTTTGTTTACCGAGCCGCGGGAAGAATTGGCGGACCCATTCCAATCCTCTGCTTTTTTGTTGAGAGGGATCGCTCTGGATTTCTTTGTATGCTAAATGCGACGCGATGCCGTAAAGCGCTTCGCGGTGCATCGCCTCGGTTCGCAATTGAATTTCCAATGCGCCGCCGTCGCCAGTATAAATTGTCGTGTGAATACTCTGATAGCCGTTCGGTTTCGGGAACGCGATGTAGTCTTTGATCTTCCCTGGAACTGGGCGCCAATGTCCGTGGATAATTCCGAGCGCCGTATAACATTCGGCTACTGTTGGAAATATGACGCGCAATGCTCGCATGTCATATATCGTAGAGAAATCCCATTTCTTGCGCTCCAGTTTCTTGAACAAGCTGTATATGCCCTTAATACGCGCTTCCGTACGAAAATTCCGCAGGCCAGCTTCCGCGAACTCGCGCTTCAAGTCGTGTTCGGTCTTCTGCAAACGCTTCTCGTTCTCGCTCTTACGCTCACTGAAAGCCTCGCGGGTTTTCTCGTATTCTTTGGGATAGGCGTATGGAAATGCGGCGTCCTCGAGTTCCTGCTTAGCAACGCTCATTCCCAATCTGTCGGCGATAGGCGCGTAAATTTCCAGAGTCTCAAGCGCGATTCGTTTGCGCTTATCCTCACGCGGTACGTGTTCCAGAGTTTTCGCGTTATGCAGACGGTCCATCAGTTTGATAATCAGCACCCGTATATCTTGCGCGGTCGCGGCAAAAAGCTTTCGCAATGATTCCGTGTGGCGCTCCATTCCGCGATAGCGGAGCGCCCCGAGTTTTGTGACGCCCTGCACGAGCGATACAACCTCTTTCCCGCATAGGTCTTCTATCGTCTTCGGCATAACTCCCGCATCCTCTATCGTGTCGTGCAAAAGTCCTGCCGCAGTAGATTGCGGGCACATTCCGGCATCTGCAAGGAGATATCCAACTTCAGCTGTGTGAACGAAGTACGGATCGCCGGAGTACCGCTTTTGGTCTTTGTGCACCTCTTTCGCGAATTCGTACGCTTTTGT
>CAZSPA010000056.1:0-5228 GCA_964608685.1 uncultured Candidatus Saccharibacteria bacterium | reverse complement strand
GCAAAAATTGCGGGGGGGGGGTAGCATCGGTTTAGGCCGCGCAAAGAAAGGACGTGGCAATTATACGGTAGTGGGGACTGTCCCACATGCCGATTTTTCTCACTTTTTCAGGAGAAAATCATGACCCACGGCTTTCGTGGTTCCACTTTGGCGTTCGGTTTTGCCGACGCCAACGGTTTTGCAGTGTTCGGCTAAACCTTACGATGAGCCGTGCCCTTTGATGGGCGACACTGAGGTTAGGGTCAGTTCACAAATTCCCTGATGTCTAACCAACCCCCGGGGAGCAATTCCTGGGGGCCTTCACTTTGTGTTCAATAAACCTCAATAGTTCCCGAGGAGACACCTCCCCCTTTAGGTGAGGAGTCACCTCGGAAACAAAAACATGCGCTGGATTCGCTGGAATGCTAGACTGCAAAACATGCGCTACATCTCGACTCGCGGTAATGCCGAACCAAAGGGCTTCAAAGAAATTCTACTCGAAGGGCTTGCTCCGGACGGCGGACTGTACGTTCCAGAGAAATATCCGAAAATTTCGAACGATGAATTAGATTCGCTTCGCGGCAAGAATTACCGCGAGGTCGCTCTCTACATTCTGCGCAATTTCATCGACGACATAAGCGAGAAAGATTTAAGCGGGATAATTGCGCGCACATACACGAAAGAAATTTTCGGAACTGCTGAAATCACTCCGCTCAAGCATTTGGAAAAAGGGCTCGCGCTTCTGCAACTCTCAAACGGGCCGACACTGGCGTTCAAAGATGTCCCGCTCCAGCTATTGGGAAATCTTATGGAATATGTCCTCGCCGAAAAGGGCGCGGAACTCAACATCCTTGGCGCAACTTCGGGCGATACCGGCTCCGCGGCGGCTTACGCAGTAAAAGGAAAAAAGAATATCCGACTTTTCATGCTCTCGCCACAGGGGCGTATGAGCCGTTTTCAACAGCGACAAATGTATACGCTCGATGAGCCGAATATTTTCAATCTGGTGGTGAACGGAACATTTGACGACTGCCAAACAATCGTGAAAGAAGCGAATGCAGACGCGGAGTTTAAGAAGAAATACAAACTTGGCGCGGTGAACTCGATAAATTGGGGGCGCATCTGCGCGCAAACCGTCTACTATTTCTACTCCTATCTGCGGTTGACAAAGGATAATTCTAAAAGAGTTGCGTACGCGGTGCCAAGCGGCAATTTTGGGAACGCTCTTTCCGCGCATATTGCGTCGAAAATGGGCTTGAATATTGAAATTATCGTCTGTACAAATGAAAACGACGTACTGGACCAATTCTTCAAAAGCGGAATCTACCATGTGCGGAAGGGAAGCGAAGTAAAAGTTACATCGAGCCCTTCAATGGACATCGCATCGGCATCCAACTTCGAAAGATTTATTTTCGACTATTTCAGACGGGATTCCGCGAAAGTGCGCGCCTTGTGGGCCGAGCTTAATAAGAAAAGGGAGTTCGACATCGGCAAATCCGAGCCGGGAATTCCATTCGGAATCACATCCGGAAGTGCAACTGATAAGGATGTGCTGGAAACCATGCGCATTGTCCACAAAAAGTACGGAGTTGTGATTGACCCCCACACGGCGGTTGCCATGAAGGTTGGGCTTGGAAAACGAGAAAAAGGAGTCCCGCTTGTGGTCATTGAAACGGCACAGCCGGCAAAGTTTGCCGATACAATTCGCGAAGCTCTTGGCATTGAGGTCTCCGTTCCGAAGGGTTACGAAAATCTCGCCGATCTTCCAGAAAAGACGACTCGAATTGAGGCCGATACGGAAACGGTCAAAAGATTCATTGCCGAAAATAACTGAGGTGTCTCCTTGGGAGTCTGGTATTTAAGGTGACACCTCAGGTATTTTACAGTGGCACATTTTGATATTTTGTGGAAAACTATACACATGGAACTGCAAAAACCGCTAGCGCTGTCGGAACTGAAAAAGGCGCGCAGGCCAATTAGAAACATTAATATCGAGCATAAAGAAAGATTAACCGAGCTCGAGAAGTTTGCCGTCTGGATTACCGAGCGCGTAGGAACGATGGGCTTTTTCCTAATAATATTCCTGTGGACTATTTTTTGGCTCGGATGGAATGTGTTCGCACCGGCGGAACTCACATTCGACCCATATCCTGCTTTCGTCCTTTGGCTTTTCATTTCCAACATGGTCCAAATTTTCTTGATGCCCTTGCTTTTGATAGGGCAGAATCTTCAGGGTAAGCACGCGGAAGCAAGAGCCGAAGCCGATTTTGAGGTGAACACAAAAGCTGAAAGGGAAATAGAAACAATTCTACAGCATCTTGAAAATCAGAATGAGTTGATTCTAACGATTCTGAAAAAGCTTGAAAAGTAAGCATAATATTGCTAAAAAGAATACGCGACACGCCGTATGAATATCGCAGAAGACAAATCCTTTGCCATCCTGCGGATTATTTTCGGCGGCATTTGGCTGGTTGACGCGTCGTTCAAATGGAATCCGGCTTTTCTGAATAATTTTACGGACTACCTTATAGAAGGCGTGCAAAATCAGCCCGCGCTCGTGGAGGCCTGGATAAACCTGTGGATTAAGGTAGTGAACGTAGACCCGTACTCTTTCGCGATTATTGTGGCCATTTTTGAGACTGCTATCGCGCTCGGGCTCTTGTTCGGATTGTTTACGGAAATTGCCATAGTTGGCGGCATCGGGATGACTCTCATCATTTGGACTACCGCCGAAGGATTCGGCGGCCCCTATGTGCCTGGAGTTGCCGATATAGGAGCAGGAATAATATATGTAATCGTGTTTGTGGCACTCTGGCTCGGCAGATGCTGGCGATACTACGGCCTCGACCAATACCTGAAAAAACATTTCCCGCGTTTGTATTGGCGGTGGTAACAAATACAAAAATCCGCTGATGCGGATTTTGTATATCGAGTGGAGGTGGCGGGTTTTGAACCCGCGTCCAGAGAAAGGTGCGTGAATGTGTCTACGAAGCGTAGATTATCTCGGCAGAACTTGAGTTCTGATTTCGAGCGCGCATGTATGAGATAAACAGAATCAGGCGCGCCCTAGTCCTAGTCTTAGATAAATGCAGGACGGCATTTATCAGTGCTTGGTCCGCCAGTTGGCGGATTTGACGCCCGGAGAGCCCTAACCAAGTATCAAGCCCGCGGACGGTCGCTTAGGCTAACGCGTAAGCGAACTGCAAGTCTGCCGCCTGTATAGGCGACAAGATTGCACGTGCTACTTTGTTCGCACTTGGGTTTTTGTAGCAGTTTGAAAAGTTACTACAGCTTTGCTTCGCGCAAACGCACACCGATTTCCCTGTCGAAGCCAGTCACCCCCCTAAAACATATTTTACTTAGTAAAATATGTTCGGGCGAACATTTTGCCTTGCAAAATGTTTTAGCCCTAAAACCTATGTTCGGGCGAACATTTTGCCTTGCAAAATGTTTTAGCCAAAGAATCTTTTCAAGAAGTTTTTCTTTTCTCGCGCTCCCCACAGTGACTTCAAAAAGCGTTCACGCGAGAACGCTTTCGTTTTGTCAGTGTATTCTTCACTATGTATCAAGACAAGGGGACGTCTAAATTTTGTTGCTTCTACATCACCGTAGCGGTGTCTTTGCAATCGACTTTTGAGATTAGACGTACATCCAACATACAGTCCCTTGTCTTTCTGGCTGTATAGAATGTACACGGTGTAAACCATGCTTTAGGCAAATGACCGGCACTATTTAGTTTTCAAAGTTCCTAAACATTTTTCTTTGAAAAATGTCGGACGAAAAGAAATCATAAACGGATTATAACTTATGATTTCTTTTGTAGTCTATCCATCCTGCGCTTTTCTTCGCGGGCGCGTATGGAGTGTCTTTTGTCCTCTTTTTTCTTTCCGCGCGCAATCGCGATTCCGAGCTTCAATCTGAAACGTTTATTGTACACTGAAAGAGGCACAATTGTCAATCCCTTTTCGGATTCCGCCGAGGCAACGCGGGCTATTTCTTTTCGCGAGAGGAGAAGCCGTCGAGTTCTTTCTGGGTCGTAAGATTTCGGAGCATTAGCTGGTTGCCATGCTGGGATAGTTGCGCCCACAAGATACGCTTCGCCTCCGCGCGCGACGACGCGCGCGCCCTTAAGAGAGCCGTTCCCAGCCCGCAGAGATTTGACCTCGAATCCGAACAATTCCAAACCCGCCTCCAGCGTATCAAGGATTTTATAGTCAAACCCGGCCCGTTTGTTTTCAATGAGGGACATGAAAACAACTATACACCAGCAAATCTCATGCCGCCTCCAATGTTAGGCACTTTCATATTGATCTTTCGCGTTGAGAATTGTTCAAGATTTACAATTATCCACTGTGTTCCTTGTTTTCCTCTGTACCAAACTTACGCGGGCGCGTAGGTTTAGTACAGTGACAATTTTATGAGTCAAGAAACTAAATCAGGGGGAAACCTTGATCTGGTTATTTTTCTTGTTCTATAACCTATAACCTAGCCCCTAGAATCTAATTATGTATAATGCGCCTCTATGGTCGCAATTCCTGAACCCAGAAATCAAAGACAGCGCAAGCCGCGCGCCCCGATGGGGGCTCCGCAGGGGCCGAGCATTTGGATGCAGTTGATGACGGCTTTTGTTGTCTTTCTATTGCTCTCCGCGGGCTACTCCTCCGTGAGGCAATATATGACCGCGCAGAGCGAGAAAGTGCCGCTCTCGCAAATTGCCGCCGATATTGGGGCGGGAAAGATTTCAGCCGTTACGATTGAAGGAGATATTATAAAAGCGACATACGGAGATAAAACGGAAAAGACTTCGCGGAAGGAAACGGAAACATCTTTCACGGAGACGCTGGCAAATTACAATGTTCCCAAGGAAAGAGTTGACGCGGTGAAGATAGACATCAAAGACGAGGGTGGTGTAAGATTCTGGTTTTTGACTCTCGCGCCCCTCCTTATACCGGTGCTTCTTCTTTTTGGAATTATTTGGTATCTCTCGCGGCAGGTTAAAGCGGGAGGAATGCAAGCGCTCACTTTCGGGAAGTCAATGGCGCGATTAGTTTCTCCGGAGGACGAAGCGCAGAAAGTGACGTTCGCCGATGTCGCTGGAGCGAAAGAGGCAAAGGCGGAACTTTTGGAAATTGTGGATTTTCTCAAGAATCCGAAGAAGTTTATTGAAATCGGCGCGCGGATTCCCAAAGGCGTACTTTTGATGGGGGCAAGCGGGACGGGAAAAACCCTTTTAGCTCGGGCTGTCGCGG
>CAZSPA010000055.1:0-5270 GCA_964608685.1 uncultured Candidatus Saccharibacteria bacterium | reverse complement strand
GCCATTTTGACAGGCGTAAATCCGGCGAACCGCCTCACACACTTCTCTCGTACTGTGTACGAGAGCGCGGAACTACGCAGAATGAACGCGGAATAACGCAGAAAAATGCGATGGCAGATTTCTTGACGATAATTGATGAATCGCACGTTACAGTCCCCCAAATCGGCGGAATGTACGCAGGCGATCGCGCTCGCAAAGACATGCTCGTTGAACACGGTTTTCGGCTTCCAAGTGCCGTAGATAACCGCCCGCTCAATTTCGCGGAATTTCAAGAACGAGTCGGACAGACAGTTTACACAAGCGCCACGCCCGGCATGTACGAACTTGAGCGGAGCGATAAACCAGCGGAACAAATTATCCGCCCGACAGGACTTGTTGACCCAGAAATTGTCGTTAAGGGAATTGTGAGCAACGATTCATATGCCGGACAAGTCAAAGATTTTATCGCCGAAGCGGAAACCGTTACCAAACGCGGCGGCAGGTCAATGGTCACCGTACTCACAAAAAAGATGGCGGAAGATTTATCGGCATTTCTTGTTGAGAAGAAAGTTAATGCGCGTTATATACACTCGGATGTTAAAACAATTGAACGCATAGAGACATTGACGGCTTTTAGAAAGGGCGAGTTTGACGTTCTCGTTGGCGTAAACCTTTTGCGCGAGGGACTGGATTTGCCGGAAGTAGAGCTAGTCGGCATTTTGGACGCCGACAAAGAGGGCTTTTTGCGCTCGGAAACATCGCTTATACAGACAATCGGGAGAGCCGCGCGCAACGTGCTTGGAAAAGTCATTCTTTACGCAGATTCGCCGACCGGCTCTATGGAACGGGCTATTCGCACTACCAATGAAAGACGCGAGAAGCAAATAGCGTACAATAAAAAGCACGGCATCACGCCGAAGACAGTCAAAACCCGCATCAAAGACATTGTCGGCGATATTGAAAGCGTTAGAAGGCGCGCCGTATTTGACCTCGCGAAGCTGGATTCGGCGGCCTACGCGGGAACTAAAGCGAGCTTAATTTCAGCCAAACGAAAAGAAATGCACGATGCCGCGAGCAGATTAGATTTCGAGACGGCGGCATTACTGCGGGACGAAATACGAGAGCTTGAAAAGTATAAGCGCAAGAAATAATTTCCAATTTACAATTTTGCAATTTTCAATCAATGAACAATGATACAATTTTTAGTGCATTTATACATTGAAAATTCAATGAAAATTGAGAATTGAAAATTATCCGTATGACATTAAATGTACAAAGTGATGTTCCTCTTGCCCCTTTAACCACTTTTAATATAGGCGGCTCCGCGAAATACTTCGCGGATGTTCTGACTGAAGGCGAAATGCGGGAGGCGATTGTGTGGGCCAAAGAAAAGGGAATTGATTTCGTGATACTCTCCGGCGGAAGCAATGCGCTTATTCCAGATGAGGGTCTAAATAAGCTCGTCATTCACATCAGAAAAGGTAACTTCACGATTTCTGAACGCACACTGATGACAGACGCTGGATGCAATCTTCTTGAGCTTATACGAGCCGCAAGCAAGAAAAATCTGGGCGGATGGGAAAGATTGGCCGGAATCCCGGGAACAATTGGCGGAGCGATACGCGGAAACGCCGGCGCGTTCGGAACGGAAATCAAAGACTTTCCCTTGAAAATCCGCGCTCTGAACTACAGGACGGCGGAAATTAGAGAGTTCCAAAATGCCGATTGCGATTTTTCGTACCGACACAGCTTCTTTAAGGATAATCCGGGGTGGATTATCACGAGTCTGGCAGTCAGACTGCTAAAAGTTGCTGGAGCTGAAAGTTTGAGATTGATAGAGGAGACCATAGCGGAACGTGAAAAAAGGCATTTACAAAATATATGCGCCGCCGGCTCTTATTTTATGAATCCGGTCGCGCCGCGCGAAGTGCAAGAAATATTTGAGAGGGAAAAAGGCATTAAATCGCGCGAAGGCCGAGTGCCTGCCGGCTGGCTCATTGAGAAAGCCGGAATGAAAGGCGCGAAAGTCGGCGGGGCGATTGCAAGTCCCCAGCATCCTAATTATCTGGTGAATATCGGAGGCGCCACGGCGCGTGATGTTAGAAACCTTGCCGAGAAAATCAAGAACGCGGTAACGGAACAGTACGGAGTGCAATTGAAAGAAGAGGCGGAAGTCTTTCTTGTATAAAGACTGCGAAATGTGGTAACCTGCTGTCTGGCAATTAATCACGGGGTGCAGTGATGAAATTTAGGGCGCAGTTAAAGCTGTTTGTTTTACCGGGCGCGCTGTTGGCTTTGGCGCTAGCGGTGATGTTTGTCATCCAACGTGCGTACTTGTTGCAAGACAATTATTACTACGACAAGGTGATGCACACGATGGGCGGCTCTGGGGCGTGCGCCTTGGTGCTCTGGATTATCGTCAATCTGAAACCTGAATGGATGTCTGAAGTCCTCAGGTTCGGGTTGCCGATGATCGGACGAATGTCGGGCTTGTTTTTCGGCATTGATTGGGAAATGGTAGAGGCAATCTTTCCTATCATCACCGAGTACGTCCCACAAGGGCAGTGGGACACGGGGTTTGATTTGCTCTTTGATTATGTCGGCGGGCATATCGCCGGCAAGATTTACGAAAGGAGAAGACATAAATTCGGCGGGGAATAGGCGATTCCCCGCCTATTCTTTTAATGCTATATTGCTCCGTACCAACCCCTAGCGCGAAGCGGGGGTCGGACCTGTATGTATGGACGACCCCGTAGGAATTTTTCCAATGTACCGCACTATTATAGACCCTAACTATCTACACACTTGATTTTAATTGTATGACTGATTCCTCAAAAAATTCTGACGGGGCAGGTAAAATAATAGTAAAGGGGGCGCGGACGCACAACCTAAAAAACATCACGGTTGAAATACCGCGGAATAAAATGATTGTTTTTACGGGGCTTTCGGGCTCCGGTAAGTCGTCTTTGGCATTTGATACCATTTTTGCCGAAGGTCAGCGCAAGTATGTGGAGTCGCTTTCGGCTTACGCGCGCCAATTTTTGCGCCAAATGCAAAAGCCGGACGTGGACGAGATTACCGGCCTTTCTCCGGCAATCTCAATAGACCAAAAATCCCGCTCCAACAATCCGCGCTCCACTGTCGCCACAATTACTGAAATCTATGACTATCTGCGCGTTCTCTACGCGAGAGTCGGCAAGCCGCACTGTATTACCTGTGGGAGAGAAGTTAAGAAACATACAAATGAAGAGATACTGGAATCAGTGTTGAAAATAGTTGATAAGGCCCGCAAGCATCAAGGTGAGACCCTCGAACTTCCGAGGAGACACCTTGCAAGCGCCAAGGAGTCACCTCGTAAGTTAATTAAGAATGTTTCAGCCGCAAAGGTCACCATAACCTCACCCGTGGTTGTAGGCAGAAAAGGCGAATACTACCAACTGCTCTATGATTTGCTCAACAAAGGATTTGAGAAGGTGATTATTGACGGTGAAAAAAAGAAGCTTCGTGAGAGGATAATTCTAGAAAAAAACAAAAAGCACGATATTGACGTCATCGTTGACGAAATATTTGTCTCTGAATTTGCGGACGACGCGAAAGCCGCGCGCGAGCGCGCCTCGGAGGCGATAGAAAGAGCGCTTCACGAATCGGACGGTTTGGTAAAAATAATTGATGTCGCAAACGAAGCGCATATCATTTCTGCAAAATTCATGTGTCCGTACGACGGATTTTCATTTCCTGAAATTGAACCTCGTCTTTTTTCCTTCAATTCACCGCATGGAGCATGTCCAGTTTGCAACGGTCTCGGCTCAAAATATTTCTTCGGCGACGAGCCGTGCGATACATGCAAGGGCGCACGACTGCGGCCTGAAGCCCTTAATGTTGTCCTTCGGACAACCGCAGATGGACGCAGAACGGACGCGGAAGAACGCGGAATGAACATTGTTGATTTAACAACTTCGTCTATTGATGATGCGCAAAAGTTCTTTGACGCGCTGAAACTAACCAAAAAAGAGGAGGAAATATCGCGAGTGGTGATTAAAGAAATATTGAGCCGTTTGCGATTCATGCAAAATGTCGGCATTGAATACCTGACGCTCGACAGAAAGGCCAATACTCTGTCCGGCGGAGAAGCGCAGAGAATTCGCCTCGCCTCACAGCTCGGAAGCGGGCTTGTCGGCGCATTGTACGTTCTTGATGAGCCGACCATTGGGCTGCATCAGCGCGATAACGACAAATTAATTGAAACGCTGAAGCACTTGCGAGACATCGGCAACACGGTCATTGTCGTGGAACACGACGAGGATACAATATTTGCCTCGGATTATATAGTTGATTTGGGGCATGGAGCGGGCGTACACGGCGGAAACGTAGTCGCTTCCGGGTGGCTCGAAGATTTGCTAACGGCGAAAACCCCGAAGGAAAGCAAGGCTTCCTACGGGGCAGGCCAACAAGCGTCTCGAACTTTGCAATATTTGAGGGATGAAATAAGAATCGAAGTGCCTGAAAAATGGCGCACGGCCGACAGAGGGAAGCTCAAAATCCGAGGCGCTAATAAGTTTAATATCCGAAATCTCAACGTGGACATTCCGCTAGGCAAGCTCGTCGCCATAACCGGCGTCTCCGGCTCCGGCAAGTCAACTTTCCTTTATGAAATACTGCATCGTAATTTGCTCGCGCGTTTTGATAAACGCTATCGCACTGCAAAAATTTATAACTGCAAAGAATTTTCTGGAACTGAATACCTCGCGCGCTCAATTCTGATTGACCAATCTCCGATAGGAAGAACCCCGCGCTCAAATCCGGCGACATATACCGGCGCTTTCACGCACATCCGCGATTTATTCGCCATGAGCGAGGAGGCCCGCGCGCGCGGGTGGAGCCCCGGGCGTTTCAGTTTTAACGTGAAGGGCGGGCGATGCGAAGTCTGCCAAGGCAACGGCCTTGTCGCCGTGGAAATGCACTTTCTTCCAACAGTTTATGTTACATGCGACATGTGCAACGGAAAACGATTTATGAAAGAAACTTTGGAAGTGAAATACAAAAAGCGGAGCATCTACGACGTACTCTCAATGACAGTAGAAGAGGCGCTCTCGTTTTTTGAGGATATTCCGGCGATTGCCGACAGATTAAAAACTCTTTCCGATGTCGGGCTGGATTATCTTGAGTTGGGACAGAGCGCGACAACACTGTCGGGCGGGGAAGCGCAGAGAGTCAAAATCGCGTCTGAACTTTATCGGCCGATGGACGCAAAAACAATGTATCTTTTAGACGAGCCGACAGTCGGACTCCAC
>CAZSPA010000054.1:0-5285 GCA_964608685.1 uncultured Candidatus Saccharibacteria bacterium | reverse complement strand
AAAAGAGGTCTTTTTCCTGTCCTTCGCGCTTGATGAACCCGAAACCCTTGTCGGTCAATCGGGCGATTGTTCCTGTTTGCATAGCTATAAATAGTCTATTTTTTGGTTAATCGTAAACTCATATCGCGTCTTCGCTCGCGAATCATAATGAACCAAGGGTTCATGCGATATCGTTCGCTAGCCGCGATAAATCAAGTCAGTTATGCCGAGGTTTAGGTTCGACCCTTGCTTCCCTGGGTCGGCGCTGGATTGATAAGTGGGATGCTATCACTGGCGTTGTAACCTGTCAAGGTTTCTACAGTGGTTTTCCACATGAGAACAGACGATATCCAACATTTACTGCGGGGTATACTCCGAATGTGCGTGGGATAAAAAAAATAATTAAGACGAATCTATCTCCCCCTCTCGTTTTGAGGATGGAAGAAGTTGGAATTGCTGATGTGGCGCAGGTGGGCGGAAAGAACGCCTCGCTCGGTGAGATGTTGCAGGAACTTACTCCGAAAGGAATTCGCATTCCTTCAGGTTTTGTCGTGACCGCAGAGGCGTATCGTTTCTTTTTGCGCGAAGCAGGACTAGAGGCATTTCTCCAGAAAACTCTATCCGGTCTCAAAAAACATGACACAAAAAGACTTCATAGTGTAAGTTTACTGATTAGAGAGACAATCGAGAAAGCTCGTATTCCAAAATCGCTCCAAGCGGAAATTATCTCCGGCTACTCGAAAATGGAGAAGAAATATGGAAGGAACATTGATGTCGCGGTCCGCTCGAGTGCCACGGCCGAGGACTTGCCGGACGCGAGCTTCGCGGGCGAGCACGACACATATCTGGGTATCCGTGGAAAGAGGGATGTATTAAAAGCCGTCAAATCCTGCTTCGCGTCTTTGTTTACGAGCCGAGCGATTTCATATCGCATAGACAAGGGATTCGACCATCTCGAAGTTGCGCTTTCAGTCGGAGTACAGAGAATGGTGCGCTCGGACATGGGCGCCTCGGGTGTAATTTTCACAATTGACACCGAAAGCGGATTCCAGGATGTGATTATGATTACTTCCTCGTACGGCTTGGGAGAAATGGTCGTGCAGGGGAAAGTAATTCCCGACGAGTTTTTGGTCGCGAAGAAAATGTTAGGCAAGGCAAAGTTGCCGATTATTGGGAAACGACTCGGAGCTAAAGAACAGAAAATGGTTTACGCGAAACACAAGGGGGGAATAAAACCTGTCTGCATTGTAGATACAAAAGAGGCGGAACGCGCCTCTTTTTCTCTAAATAACCAACAGATTTTCGCGCTCGCGAAGTGGGCGAAGCGAATCGAGGAGCACTACACGAAAAAACGGAAAATTGCGACACCGATGGATGTCGAGTGGGGGTTGGACGGCAAAACCGGCGAGTTATTCATTCTGCAGGCTCGTCCCGAGACGGTGCAGGTGTTCAAAGACCGCACGAAAATCAAAGAATATATCCGCCGTGAAGAGGGGAAGATTCTGGCGAAAGGACTTTCCGTCGGCTCGAAAATTGTGACCGGAAAAGCCCGCGTCATCGCAAGCGCGCTCGACATGGAGAAATTACAACAGGGCGAGATATTGATTACGGAAATGACCGACCCGGATTGGGAGCCGATAATGAAAAAGGCAGCGGCTATTGTTACCGACCAAGGCGGGCGAACTTCTCATGCGGCGATTGTCTCGCGCGAGCTTGGGCTTACGGCTATCGTTGGAGCCGAGACTGCCACAAAAACCGTAGAAACCGGACGATTGGTTACGGTAGACACGACATCTTCAGAAGGATTTGTCTTTGACGGCGCGCTCGGGTTTGATGTTCGCGAGAGCGACACTACACACATTCCTAAGACAAAGACGAAAATTATGATGAACATTGCCACACCCGACACCGCGTTTGAAAAATCATTTCTGCCGAACAAGGGCGTTGGGCTTGCGCGCGAAGAATTCATCATCGCTTCCTCGGTGGGAGTTCACCCGCTCGCGCTCATTCATTACGACGAGGTGGGTAAATCATTGCGCGCAAAGATAGAAGAGAAAACACGCGGATGGGAAAACAGAAAAGAATTTTATGTGGACAATCTTGCCTACGGAATCGCGAAAATTGCAACGGCATTTTATCCAAACCAGGTCATAGTCCGATTCTCGGATTTCAAAAGCAACGAATACCGTTCACTCATGGGGGGCAACCTTTTTGAGCCAGTAGAGGAAAACCCGATGTTGGGATGGCGCGGAGCCTCTCGCTATTACGATCCGAAGTTTAAGGAAGCTTTTCTTTTAGAATGCCGGGCGCTCCGCAAAGTCCGTGTTGAAATGGGACTCGATAACGCAATTCCAATGGTTCCTTTCTGCAGAACCCTAGAAGAGGGGAGGAAAACGCTTGCAGTCATGGCCGAAGCAGGCCTGTATCCGAGACTTTTACCCCACCCCGTTAGAAACAAGCCCTCACATAGAACTGGCGGGAAAGGCCGCGTCTCTAACGTGGCGCACAAGGGGAGAGTAGGTGCGGAAGTTACACCTGTCATAGTCATGTGCGAAGTGCCATCAAATGCGATTTTGGCCTGGGAGTTCTTGGAGATTTTTGACGGCATGTCAATCGGCTCAAACGACCTGACCCAGCTGACGCTCGGCCTTGACCGCGATTCCGGAATCGTTAACAGAGTCGCGGACGAGAACGACCCAGCCGTTAAGAAGCTCATCGCGCAGGTAATCGCTATTTGCAGGAAAAATAAAAAATACGTCGGCATCTGCGGACAAGGTCCGTCTGACCATCCGGCCTTCGCGAAATTCCTCGTGGAGCAGGGGATAGAGAGCATTTCGCTCAATCCCGACAGCGTGATAAAGACCACAATCGCAATTGCGGAAGTCGAGAAAAGACTCAGACGCTAGGTTCTATTGATGCCCGAATTTAAGAAGTAATTTCGCGTCTCTAATCATAGAGGATGTCGTTGGTTTCGCCCCGGCTCCGGGGCCGTAAAGACTGTAGATTCCGTCTTCCCCGAAATTTCCCTCGTATGTAAGAACCGAATTATTCACGCCTCTCGGAAGCCAATTCAGGAAAAGCGGATTCGAATCTATAGCTTGGAAACCGGCGCTGATTTTCCAGCCGTCGGATTCATGCCGGAAGCCGCCTATGATGTCGTTTTCTTGCTCGCTACCTGGCGGAAGGAAGGAAACAATATAGCGCCTGTTTTTGCTTTCCTTTATCAGTCGGGCCAAATCGCCTTTCTCCAAAAGTTTAAGGGAAACATCGTCAGGGCGCATGGCCTTGCCTTTTTTCATGCAAACATTAAAGAGTATGGTCGTTTTCATTACTGTATCTTTTATTTCGCCGTTTAGGACTTGCAAATAATCCGTCGCTCCGGGTTCCGCGTATCCTAATCTCTGTGCTTCTTCAACCGCTTCGCCGTATGAACGGCCTGCGTACGCCATTTCATCGAATATGTAATTCAGCGTCCCGTTCACGACCGCGTGCACAACTACATCATCGCGCCCGTGAAGTCTTTGCTTGAGGTATGGAAGAAGGCGGGTTCCGCCGCCGACGGTAGCGCTGTAGCCGATGATACCAATGAATTTTTCGAGGTCGGCCCAAAAGTAAGACAACGCGCCCTTCTCGCATGTAACCACAGGAATGCCATGCTCCACTGCGTATTTTATGTAGCGGTATGCGGTTTCCCCTTTGTCATAAGTGGGAATGGAAAGAAAGGCAAGGTCGCAATTTTCCGGTATAAGGAATTCCAATTTCGGGGACGCCGTGTCGAAGGGGCCGATTTCCTTCCCGCTTCCGGACAATATTTGTCCCTTATCTACGATTTGCTGGATTTCCCATCCTGGCACTTTTTCAACTTTCGCCCTCAGCGCTTTTCCAATCAGCCCTAATCCGATTATCACTATTTTTTTGGTCATATGTCAGAGGTTCTTAACGAATGATAATGAGTTTAGAAGCTCTTACACCCAGCACCATTTTGGCATCCGTACTCGTATACACATTGTACGACTTTGTTGAGACGGCCTCAACTATATCTGGCGGCCAAGTTAGAGTTGCGGGATGCCAAAATGGTGCTGGGTTAAGTAAAATATAGTCGCTACGCTCGTTATTTTACTTAACAAACGCATTATAAATCGCGCGGATTGCATTGTCGCAGTCAGTGTTCTCGACCCCCATCAAGATGCTTATTTCACTCGAGCCCTGGTTTATCATTCTAATGTTTATATTTTCTTTTGCTACTGCGGTAAAGATTTTTGCCGCCATGCCAGGAACATGCGCCATGCCGAGGCCGACGACGGCAATCATCGCCAGATTTGGATAAATTTCCAAAGTATCCGGGTTGCACTCTTTTTTAATTTCTCGCACTATCGTTTCGGTTTTTCCCTCCAATTTTTTCTCGTCGACGATGATGCTGATTGTGTCGATTCCGCTCGGCATATGCTCCAAACTGACGCCATTGGCTTCAAGAATAGTTAGGATTTTTCGGACGAAACCGACCTCCTGGTTCATAAGCGCCTTCTCTATTGTGAGAACAGAAAATCCTTTGCGTCCTGCAATTCCGGTAATCGCTCGAATGTCCTTGTCGCTTTTGCGCGCCGGAACGATTACAGTCCCAGAATCCTGGGGTTCATTTGCATTTAATATATGAGTTGTTATTCCTGTTTCTTGAACGGGAAACATCGCCTCCTCATGGAAAACACTTGCCCCCATGTATGAGAGTTCCCGCAATTCTCTGTATGTTACAATCGAAATCTTTTTCGGGTCTTCCACGACGCGCGGGTCCGCCATCCGCAATCCGCAGACATCTGTCCAGTTTTCATATTTTCCCGCTTTTACTGCGCGAGCGACAATTGCGCCCGTGACATCAGAACCGCCCCGCGAAAATGTCTTTATCGAGCCATCGGGCATTGAGCCGTAAAAACCGGGAATTACAACACGCCGTTCTCCCACAAGTTTCCGCAATCCTTCATCTGATTTCACATATTGCCCTTGGGCGTCGAAGGATATGCAAGATACCGCGTCTATGAATTCATATCCCAGAGCTTCGGCCACAATTTTGCCGGATAGGTATTCTCCTCGACTGACCGCGTAATCGGGCGAAGCGCCATCTGATATCTTTTTTGCAATTTCCTCAAATTCGCTTTTGATATCTAGCGAGAGGCCAAGCTCTTTAACGATTAAGGAACATCGCTCCCTGATGATTTTTTCGACCTCTTTGAATGAGAGTCCAAGAACGGCGAGTCTTTGCCACTCGTAAAGCAGGTCTGTGATTTTCTTATCCTCTTTGCTCCGTTTGCCCG
>CAZSPA010000053.1:0-5287 GCA_964608685.1 uncultured Candidatus Saccharibacteria bacterium | reverse complement strand
TCTTTACCGATTTTCCTACAATCCATTCCGTAAACATGGAACTTGACGCGATGGAGAGCGCGCAACCGGAACCGCTGAAGCGCACTTGTTCGACGATGCCTTTCTTATTCACTTTCAACTGCAGGCGGATTTTGTCGCCACACAGCGGATTAATCGCTTCCGCTTCGTACGTCGGCTTTTTCATCGTGCCGAAATTTTGCGGATGCCGATAGTGCTCCAGTATTTCTTGGCGGTATATATCGTTTTCATCCATAGAACTTTTTTTGTATCGCGCGCAGTGCCACAATCCCGCGGTCAATTTCCTCGACAGTGTTATAAACGCCAAGGCTCATGCGGACGGATGCGTCGGGCGACAAGTGGCTGTGCAAAATTTGCGCGCAGTGATGTCCTGCGCGGACAGCGATGCCTTCCCTATCAAGCAAGGTCGCGATGTCGTGCGGGTGAATTCCGGCAATCGTAAAACTGAAAACCGAAATGCGATTCCGCGTGCTTTCTGGGCCAAGAAGCGTTAGGCCCGGAATTTTCTTGAGGCCTTTCAGCATGCGCGCGGACAGCTCGCTCTCGTGTTTTCTTATTGCAGAGAATCCTGTTCGTTTTATGAAAGAAATCGCGGAGCCAAGACCGACAACTTCGGCAACCGGCTGGGTACCGCCTTCGAATTTGTCCGGAGGCGGCGCGTAGGTCGTCTTTTCGCGCGTTACCTGCTCTATCATGTGACCGCCGAATGTGTGGGGCGGAAGTTTCTCCAAAAGCTCATATTTACCGTAGAGGACGCCGATTCCCGTCGGGCCGTACATTTTATGCCCTGAAAAAGCCAAAAAATCGCAACCGAGTTTTTGCACATCAATGGGCAGATGCGCCGCGCTTTGCGCGGCATCAACCAAAACAACTGCACCTATCTTGTGAGCCGCTACAACCATCTCCCGAATCGGATTCACCGTACCTAAAACATTTGAAACATGCGTAACGCCGACAAACTTCGGCCGATATTTTGCGAGGGCGCTCTTGAATACGCCGATGTCGATGCGCCCGTCTGCCGTAAGCGGAACAAAATGTACCTTAAGACCTTTGCGCTGAGCAACCGCCTGCCACGGCACAATCATTGAGTGGTGCTCCATATCAGAAAGCAAAATGGAATCGCCTCGGCGAATATTCGCCTCGGCGAAACCGGCGACAACTGTATTTATGCTCGCGGTTGTACCGGAAGTGAAAATTATTTCCTCGCGGTGCTTGGCATGAATGAACTCTTTCACTCGGTCGCGGACATTTTCATACTCCGCGGTCGCGCTCTCGGCGAGAGCATACACTCCGCGGTGAACAGGAGCATTTTGGAGACGATAAAATTTGTCCATCGCTTCAAGTGCGGCTCTGGGCTTCTGCGTGGTCGCGGCATTGTCGAAGTACACAAGGTCTTTCCCGCGTGTGCGTTTTTTTAGAATAGGAAACTGACTGCGGATTAAGTGCGTCATATTCGTGCAAGTGCGAGGCGAATTTCTTTTGCTTCGGCGGGAGGAAATTCAGCTATGAACGACTCGAGGAATCCATGCACAATAAGCTTCTTCGCCTCGTTTCGTGCCAGTCCGCGCGTCGCCAAGTAAAAAAGCTCGTCCTCGCCGACTTTTCCGACCGTCGCGCCATGCCCTGCCTTCACTTCATTTTCCAAAACCTCAAGCCGAGGAATGGCTCCAGCTCGCGCATTTGGCGACAGCAGAATAGCGTACTCATTCAAATCCGCGTCTGCGTTCTTCGACCCTTTCTTGATAGTAACCAGCCCTTCGTAATTGGCAACTGCGTTGCCGTCCAGCACTCCTTTGACTAGAGTGCGGGAGAAAGTGTTGGGCGCGTCGTGAACGACCTCGGTTTCCAGTTTGAATGTGCCTTTTTTCGCGAGAAAAAGGCAGAGAACCTTGACCGACCCGCCTAGCGCGTCCATAAGCACGCGCGCTTTTACATGGCGGTCGCCCTCGCCTAACCATATAATTGGAACGATTTTTTCTTCGCCTGCGCCTACACGAACATCAATTAATTCCATAAGTTCCAATCTACGAATTTATTCCAATCTACAAATAACTACAAATGTTAAGCCGCGTACATTCGTAGCCATTCGTATTGTTCGTATCATTTGTAGATTGGTACATAATTTATCCTAATGACCCAGCCATTTCCATGCCGATAAGACGGTTTAATTCGACCGCATATTCAAGCGGGAGCGTCTTTATGACTGGCTCCATAAATCCCTGCACCACGAGATTTATCGCCTCTTCTTCCGTGAGTCCGCGGCTCATAAGATAAAAAACCTGCTCTTGCGAAATCCGGCCGACCTTCGCCTCGTGTCCGATAGTCACATCCTCTTCATCTACCGTGATGTACGGCACTGTATTAGAAACTGAAATGTTGTCGGGCATGAGCGCATCGCACTGTACATGCGAGGTCGCGCCCTTGGCACCCTTCACGATTTTGAGCTGTCCACGATAGGTTGAGATGCCTCCGCCGAAACTGATGCTTTTCGAGATGACAGTGGAGGATGTCTGCGGGGCGAGATGTATGACTTTGGCCCCCGTGTCTTTGTGCTGACCAGGGCCTGCGACGGCAATATTCAGGTGTTCGGCCCGCGCGCCGCGCCCTTTGAGGATTGAGCACGGGTAGAGCATCGTGGTCTTGCTTCCCAAGCTTCCTCCCACCCATTCCTGAATTCCGCCTTCTTCAACAATCGAACGCTTCGTATTCAAGTTGTAAACATCCTTGCTCCAGTTTTGTATCGTTGTATATCGGCACCTCGCACCCTTTTTGACGAAAATTTCCACGACAGCGGCGTGAAGCGAAGATGTGTTGTATATAGGCGCGGTGCAACCTTCGATGTATTGCACCGAGGCGCCCTCGTCCACAATTATTAGCGTGTGCTCGAACTGGCCGGACGCGCGGGCGTTCATTCGGAAATAAGTCTGAAGCGGCATATCGACATGTACGCCCTTCGGCACATAAAGGAAACTCCCGCCAGACCACACCGCACCGTGCAAGGCGGCCAATTTGTGCTCCGAAGCTTTGATGCACTTCGTCATAAAATATTCTTTCACCAGCTCGGGATATTTTTGGACTGCGGTATCGGTGTCGCAGAAAATTACGCCCTTGTCCTCCCATTTCGGTCGCAACTTTTGATAGAAACCTTCGGATTCGTATTGTCCGATGACGCCGGCAAGAAACGCGCGCTCGGCTTGCGGGACGCCGATTTTCTCAAAAGTGTTTTTGATATCCGATGGCACTTCGTCCCAACTCTTGTACCTCCCTTCCTCGGTTCTCTGATAATAGGTTATTTCGTCGAAATGCAGTCCGCTCAAGTCTGGCCCCCACTTTGGGACGGGCAGGCGCACAAAATCCTCGTACGATTTCAGGCGCAATTCGCGCATCCACGCGGGCTCGTTTTTTATTGTAGAGATTTCCTCAACGACCTCGCGCGAGATGCCAACTTTAGAGCGATGGATGAAGCGGTCTGGAATGGCCGTTGCCCCGCCGTCTTTTGTTTATACTCCGATGAGAGCGGTACATTGATTCATAAATACATATAACAAAAATCAGAAGTCAAAATGTAATTTAAAAATAAAAAAGAATCACTCCCGTCGGCATTCCGCGTATGTAATTTTGCATTTTGAATTGTCATTTTGCATTTTGGTTTTTGCATTTTGATTTATGCTACGTACTTTCCGTACCCATTTTTCTCAATATCCTTCGCTAAAGCGCTCGTCCCAGATTTTATGATTTTCCCCTGATGCAAAATGTGTACGCGGTCGGCCTCTATCCATCGCAAGATGCGGTTGTAGTGCGTGATAATAATGATGCTGACCCCGCGCGAGCGAAGTTTGGTAATTTGTTTGGCGACGAGTTTCAATGCATCTATATCGAGCCCTGAATCTATCTCGTCAATGATGACGCATTTCGCAGGAAGGAGTGATAACTGCAGAATTTCCATTTTCTTTTTTTCACCGCCAGAGAAACCTTCATTGAGAGAGCGCGAAAGAAATTCGTCCGGCATGTGGAGGGCTTTTGCCGTGTCCTTTATCTTGTTCCGAAAGTGCGCCATTTTGAACTCCTTTGACTTCTCCGAGAATTTTCGCACGGCTATCGTAAGGAGATTTGTTACTGAAACACCGGAAACTGCCTGCGGATGCTGAAGTGCGAGCAAAACTCCCGCGCGCGCGATTTCGTCGGTCTTCATTGAAGACAACTTGTTTTTCCCAAACGCTATCGTGCCCTTAACTATCTTGCACTGCGGATGCCGAAGTATGGTGTTGCCGAGCGTAGATTTGCCAGAGCCGTTCGGCCCCATAATCACATGTGTCTTGCCCTTCGGCACTGTCAAGTTGATTCCGTTCAGAATCGGCTTGCCTGCCCCGTAGCCAGCGCCTTGCGCTGTGGTATCGGGGCTTTCGAGCGTTACGAAAAGATTTTTTATGGTTAGTGTTGACATACCAAGCGTTACAGAGCCCGCTTTAAAAGCACGGAATCCGTAATTCTCTTCAACCAGATAATCAATCCAACGAAAGAGACGTATGAAATAAGTTCTAGCAAGGTCGGCGTACTGGTGTATCCGAACAATGTTCGCAAAAAGCTTCCTACGATGCCTTTGTTATCAATTATGTGGGAGATGTTGAATACGGGGTCGAAAGAAAAGATGGGCAAAATTCCCAGCTCCTGAAATTCATGCACTCCATGAGCAACTAGCCCCGCGGCAAACATTACTAAAAAAACGCTTGTAACATTGAAAACTACCGACAGATTCACCCGAAGCGCGTAGCGAAAAAGCGCGTATCCGAGTACAACTGCGGCAAGTATGCCGGATACCGCGCCGTAAAACTGGCCAGATTGTCCCGCAAGACCGCTGGATTTTAAATACAGGACAATTTCAGTTCCCTCTCTGAATACTGATGTGGCGACAAGAGCAAAGATGCCTAGACCGTATCCTTTTCCCGCGTGGTATGCGACTTTTTCTTTAATTCCTTTTGCGACATCCTGTTGCCGATGCACCCACATAATCATCCAGGAAATAAATCCCGCGGTAACAAGCATCAATATTCCCTCGAAAAGCTGTTCTGTTCTGCCTGTAAATCCGCTAAAAAACACTTCGAGAAGAATGGCCAAGAGTATGGAAATGAAAACGCCTGCGCCAACGCCGTACCAAACATGCCTCTTGAAAAACAGTTGGTCTGTCTTGGTCAGAAATGTAAGAACGATGCCGACAACAATGGCCACCTCAAGCGTTTCTCTGGATGTTATTAAAAGAGAGGGGAACATC
>CAZSPA010000052.1:0-5302 GCA_964608685.1 uncultured Candidatus Saccharibacteria bacterium | reverse complement strand
CTTTTGATGGGGGCAAGCGGGACGGGAAAAACCCTTTTAGCTCGGGCTGTCGCGGGCGAGGCGGGAGTTCCTTTCTTTTCCATCTCTGGTTCGGAATTTGTTGAGATGTTTGTAGGTGTCGGGGCTAGCCGGGTTCGGGACACATTTCAAATCGCAAAAAAGGCCGCGCCCTCAATTTTGTTTGTTGATGAAATTGACGCGATAGGGCGCGTGCGCGGTTCGGGCGTGGGGGGAGGAAACGATGAGCGCGAGCAGACGCTCAATCAAATTCTGGTTGAAATGGACGGGTTTGAAGTTAACGAAAAAGTCATAATTATGGCGGCGACGAACCGTCCTGACGTGTTGGACCCCGCGCTCGTGCGCCCTGGGCGTTTCGACAGGCGCGTGACGATTGATTTGCCTGATAGAAAAGACCGCGAGGATATTTTGAAGGTTCATTCGCGAAAGAAGCCATTTGGTCCCGATGTGAAATTGTCTGTCATTGCCGAGCGCACGCCGGGATTTTCGGGTGCAGACCTCGCGAACCTAATGAACGAAGCGGCGATTCTTGCCGCGCGCGAAGAGCGCAAAGAAATCACGCAGTACGACCTCATCCGCTCCATTGAAAAAGTGATGCTCGGCCCCGAACGACGCAGTCATGTATTGAACAAAAAAGAAAAAGAAATTACAGCGTATCACGAGGCAGGGCACGCGATTGTCGCTTCTGTCTTGCCGTATTCCGACCCAGTGCACAAAATTTCAATCATCAGCCGAGGGCGAGCCGCAGGATACACGCTGAAGCTCCCTATTGACGAGCGGAGAATGCAATCGCGCAAAGAATTTTTAGACGACATCGCCGTGTCTCTCGGCGGTTACGTTGCGGAGAAATTAATTTTCAAGGACATAACCACGGGCGCCTCGAATGATTTGCAGGTGTTGAGCGCGCTCGCGCGCGATATGGTTACGCGATATGGAATGTCGGAGAAAATGGGTCCCGTTACTTTTGAGGCGTCTATTGGGCGCACGATTTTCGGCCAAGGGGTAGAAGGCGGGGAGCAATCGGAAGAAGTCTCGGCGCAGATTGACACGGAAGTGAAAAAAATAATCTCCGGCGCTCTCAAAAAAGCGGAAAGCGTAATTAAGAAACATCGCGCGGCGCTGGACGCAATTTCTAGAAAATTGATTGAAGTGGAAACGATAGAGCGAGATGATTTTGAAAAGATTTTGATTGCGCACGGAATAACTCCCAAGAAAAAGGCGGACATAGAACACCAGCCGCTTGTTTGATGGAAAACAGGGATTCGGGGGTCCGCATGAATAATACCCGTAGCAGTTCTCAAGGGAGTTTTTTAGATGGGGCTGTACCATTCTTTGACATCTGTCAAAGAATGGTACAGATGTTTGCGGTAAAACATTGCCTGAAAGTGGGACACTGCTGACACAGACAAGGAGTCACCTCGGAAAAATACCCAAGGTCACACCCCAAAATTCAGAATGCCCGAGGAGTGACCTTAAAAATTCTCAATTCGTCTTTATCTTCCAGTGAATCACCTCATTTCCCAGCCCATGAACCTTGTCGCAAATTGACCATATTTTTACGCCTTCTTCCGTAACGACCGGTTCCGTCACTTGCCAGTCCTCTTTCACGAGCGTGACTGTCTCTTTGCTTGGCTCAAGGCCGAAAAAGCGCGGGCCGTTTACCGAGAGAAATCCTTCCAGCTTGTCCAAGCACCCAAGCTCGTCAAAAACTTGCGTGTAAAGCTCTACGGCAACGGGAGAACTGAAAGCGCCATACACGCAGCATGAAGAGAATTTCCGAGATTCCGGATGAGGTGCGCTGTCCGTACCGGCATGGACGAAAGGCAGACCCTTTTTCACGAGCTCTCTTAACGCGCTCCTGTCTTCGGTTCGTTTTATCAGCGGCTTGCAATTTAGAAGCGCGCGATAACCGGTCCTAAAGGCATCAGTTCTGTCATAAACAAGGTGATGCGGAGTTATTGTTGCTACCAGTTTTCCTTCCTCCCCATTTATTTCCATGAAATCGGCGCCTAGCTTTGAGCTCATATGTTCAAGCGATACCTTGAGGCGCGGGTATTTATCCAAAAGCCTCGGTAGCGTATCTTCTAGGAATAACTTCTCGCCGTCGTACGGGTCTTCCTCCTGGTTTTCCGCGTTCAGATGTACCTCGCTGTGAAGCAGAAGAGGCAGACCGGTTTCTTCCATAACATGAAGCACTTCAGACACATCCGAGACATCACGCGGGCCCCATTGCGAGTTTATTGAGTACCCCCACGGATAATATTTGATTCCGTGAATGAGTTTTTCTTTATCAAGAGCTATCTTTTCTATGGCAACCGCGGTCAAATCTTTCGTAAGGTAAAGCGTCATCAAAGGTTTGAATGTCGTTTCCGCAGGTAATGCCGCCAGAATTTCTTTTTTATTTTCCACCGCTTGTTCTATCGTAGCTATGATTGGGTCTGTGTTGGGCATCACGATTGCGCCCCAAAATTTTTCAGCAGTTACAGACGTTACGGCGCGGAGCGTAGCTCCGCGCCTCAAATGAACATGCGAATCAAAGGGTTTTTTGACGGTCATTGCTTCACTCATTAGGAACAGTATACAACAAATGAACCGGTGATATACTTTTCACCGATGTACCATCTAATCAGAACGCAACAGTTCGATAGGAACTTGTTAAGGCGTCTATTCGCGCTCGCAAATAAACTGGAAAGGGAGCCAGACGATTCTCTAAAAGGAAAGATTTTAGCATCGTTGTTTTATGAACCGAGCACACGCACCCGATTTTCTTTTGAATCTGCGATGATACGGCTCGGTGGTAACGTTCTTACGGCCGAGAACGCTAATGAGGTTTCCTCGGCTGTCAAAGGCGAGACATTGGAAGATTCAATCCGAGTGATGAATTATTATGCCGATATTATCGTGATACGACATCCGGAAATAGGTGCTTCGGCTCGCGCCGCCGCTGTTTCTCAAATTCCGGTTATTAACGCTGGCGATGGAGCGGGACAACATCCAACACAGGCTCTTCTCGATTTATATACGATTGAGCGAGAGTTTGGCGACGCCGACGGTATTCATGTCGCATTCGTTGGGGACCTAAAGTACGGACGCGCGGCGCGTTCACTCGTGTATCTTCTTGGTAAATATAAAGATGTGAAAGTCACGCTCGTCTCACAACCAGAACTGCGCATGGGGGATGATATCAAAGCGTACATGAAGCGACACAATATGAAATTTGACGAGAGTGAAGCCATGGAACCTGCTATGAAAAAGGCAGATGTTATTTATCAGACACGCGTCCAAAAAGAGCGGTTTCCAAGCCAAGAGGAATATCTGCGTTTCAAGGGACGATATATAATAAACCGGTCACATGCCGATTCGATGAAAAATGGCGCTATAATCATCCATCCGCTTCCGCGCGTGGGAGAAATTGCACCGGAGGTGGATGACTCTCCGCATGCGGTGTATTTTAAACAGGTCGGATATGGTGTCTTGGTTCGAATGGCGCTTTTAAAGACAGCTTTGAGCGGCGAGAAGAAAGTGACTCGTACAAAGAAACCAGCTAAGAAAAGAAGGTAGCATATTTATATGGCAAAAGATGTGCCGAAACAGGCGATCGCGCTCCACAAAAAGCTTGGGGGGAAAATACGGGTTCAGCCGGCGGCGCCCGTGCGCAATCGCGCGGACCTCGCGCTCGTTTACACTCCTGGGGTCGCGGCGGTTTCCATGCTAGTTGCGAAAAATCCGGAACTAGCTCCACAGTACACAATGAAAGGCCGGATGGTCGCGGTGATTTCCGACGGCTCGGCAGTCTTGGGGCTCGGAAATATAGGTCCACTGGGGGCGCTCCCCGTGATGGAAGGGAAGTGCGCGCTTTTTAAAACATTTTCCGGGGTGGACGCTGTGCCCTTGGTGTTGGACACGCAAGACGCGGATAAAATAGTGGAGACAGTTCTTGCAGTCGCGCCCGCATTCGGCGGAATCAATCTGGAAGACATTTCCGCGCCTCGGTGTTTTGAGATAGAACGGCGGGTTGTTGAAGCGCTTGATATTCCGGTGATGCACGACGACCAGCATGGGACAGCGATTGTTGTTTTGGCCGGAGTTCTCAATTCGCTTAAGGTTGTCGGCAAGAAACTTGCGAAAGTGCAAATTGTGATTTCAGGCGCGGGCGCGGCGGGAACGGCAACGGCAAATCTTCTCTACGCGGCGGGCGCAAAAAATATCATCATGCTCGACCGCAAAGGAATTATTGATGCTACGCGCGCTGAACCGCATAAGCAAGAACTTGCTAAGTTTACAAATCCTCGAGGTATTAAAGGTGGGCTGCGCGAAGCGCTTACGGGCGCGGACGCGCTCATAGGCGTTTCTGGCCCGGGGCTCGCGAAGGCCGAGGACATTAAGCTGATGGCGAAAAGAGGAATTGTTTTCGCGCTCGCTAATCCGACTCCGGAGATTATGCCAGACGAAGCGAAGCGAGGCGGGGCGATGGTCATCGGCACAGGCCGTTCGGACTTCCCGAACCAGATAAATAATTCGCTGATATTCCCGGGTTTGTTCCGCGGGGCGATTGACCGCGGCGTGAAAAAAATCACGCAAGAGATAAAACTAGAAGCGGCGCACGCGCTCGCCGGGCTTGTGAAAAAACCTACCGCTCGCAGGGTTCTGCCGGATATGTTCGACAAAAGAGTTGCCAAAGCAGTCGCCAAAGCAATTCGATAGGCGCGTATGGATAAATCGGTTGTTAGAGTGATAGCAACCGGTGGAACTATTGATTCAGAAAGCGAGACATCCGATACAGAAAAGTCCGTGTTTGCCGGGACGCACATTCCCGAAATGTTGCGAGTATCGCGGATTACGAGCGACGTAATTTTCGAATCGCTAATGATGAAGGACTCGCTTGACCTAACGGACGACGACCGCGGGCTGATTTTCGAACATTGCCTATCATGCCCTGAAAAGCAAATCGTTATTACCCACGGGACTCACACAATGATTGATACCGCAAAAGTTCTCGGAACAAACATTTTGGACAAGACCATCGTATTAGTCGGCGCGTTCACTCCATATATTAAAGAAGGCTCCGATGCAGTTTCAAACCTCAAATACGCCATCGAGCAAGCGCGGCAATTACCGCCTGGCGCGTACATCGCAATGAACGGCAGAGTGTTTCCCTGGGACAATGTCCGAAAGAATAAGGAGAAGCAGGTCTTTGAGAATCTCAAAAAAACGGTAAAGTAGTAAGGTTCCGCCCTTAGCTCAGTTGGTTAGAGCATCGAGCTTATACCTCGAGGGTCCTTGG
>CAZSPA010000051.1:1889-5488 GCA_964608685.1 uncultured Candidatus Saccharibacteria bacterium | reverse complement strand
TGCCACTCGTAAAGCAGGTCTGTGATTTTCTTATCCTCTTTGCTCCGTTTGCCCGGGGCGGAGACGACGATGTAGCGCCGAGCAGGGTCGCTCTTCACGATTGCAAGAACTTTTCTGATCTGGTTCGCGTCTGCGAGCGACGAACCGCCGAATTTTGCGACTGTGTATGACATAACACTTAATACTATGACGAAACCGCGGGAATGCAAAACATTTCTCCGCTATTGTTTTGCGGAAGAGCTTTTGGTATTCTCTAGGAATGAATACATTTGCAGTCGTGGGCGCGACTGGCACCGTCGGGGAAGAGGTGCTCAAAGTCCTTGAGAAAAGGAAATTTCCACTCCGGAAACTGGTGCTTTTGGCGAGCAAGCGCTCTGCCGGCAAATCGCTCGCATTTCGAGGTAAAAAAATTGTCGTTCAGGAACTGACTGAAAAGAGTTTCGAGGGAGTAGATATGGCGATTTTCAGTGCCGGCGCTAACATATCGCTTAAATTCGCGCCGATTGCCGCCAAAGCAGGATGTGTGGTAATCGACAATTCGAGCGCGTTTCGTATGGATAAAAATGTGCCATTGGTCGTCCCGGAAATCAATCCCGGGGCGCTAAAAGGCCACAAAGGAATCATCGCGAATCCAAACTGCACCACCATTATTACTTTGATGGCGCTGTGGCCGCTCCACAAAAAATTCGGCGTGCGCAGAATCATCGTATCCAGTTATCAAGCAGTTTCAGGAACTGGCGTGGAGGCCATGAAGGAGCTTGAGCAGCAAGTCAAACAATCCGTCCACGGCAAACCTATAACGAAAGAAGTTTATCCGCATCAGATAGCTTTCAATGTTCTTCCGCACGTCGATATCTTTTTGTCCAATGGCTACACGAAAGAGGAGATGAAAATGGAAAACGAGAGCCGGAAAATTATGAATCATCCGGCTCTACGAGCTAGCACCACATGCGTTCGTGTGCCGGTCTATCGCGCGCATTCCGTCGCTGTTACCGCGGAATTTAGAAAACCGATTACGCCGGCTAGCGCCCGCGCTGTTCTGCGCAAAGCGCCGGGGATTGATGTAGTTGATGATTTGGAAAATATTCTTTATCCGACGCCTCTTGCAGTAACCGGCAAAGATAACTGCGAAGTCGGGCGAATTCGAAAAGATATCGCATTCGATAACGGGCTTTCTTTTTGGGTCGTTGGCGACCAAGTCCTAAAAGGCGCAGCGCTGAACGCGGTTCAGATTGCGGAGATTTTGGACGCTCAAAGACCCAGTGATTTTTAAGGGAGGAGTAGCTCAAATCGTCAAAAATTACCAGGTCTTCTCGCTGAAGTTTAGAAATGTGTGCACTTCGAATTTCGTTGTGGGTGAGAACTTGGAAAGAGGAAAATGCCGGTCATTACTTGCTTTATACGACCCCGCGGGCGCGGAGAGCCGCGGCTATTCTTTCTACGCCGAGCAGGAATGCCGAGTCTCTTAAAGAAATTTTCCGCTTTTCTGCTCCATTCCACACGGCCTGCGATGCGGAAGTCATTAATGGTTTTAATTTTTCGAACACCTCTGCCTCCGTCCAGTAGTATCCCTCTCGATTTTGTATCCATTCAAAGTAGGAGACTGCAACACCTCCGGAGTTCGCGAGAACGTCAGGAATCACTTTAATGCGTCGTTTTTCAAATATCGCATCGGCTTCTGGAGTAGTCGGGCCGTTCGCAATCTCAAGAATGATTTTTGCTTTCACGCGAGGAGCATTTTCTGCAGTGAGTTGGTTGTCAAGCGCGGCGGGAATCAGAATGTCGCAATCAACCTCCAGCAAATCTTCGTTCGTTCCGGTACTCGCGCCGTCCCTTTTCATTTTTACGTCGTCGCAAACTCCGCCCTGGCAATAAAGTCCCGTAATGGAGTCATGCTCATGCTTTGCTTTCTGCACATGCAATGGGTCGAGACCGTTCTTGCGGAAGAGTGCGCCCTTGCTGTCAGAGAGTCCTACAATGATAAATCCTTTGTCGTGCAAGAGCCGTGCCGCGTGGAATCCCGCGTTCCCAAATCCCTGCACCGCGATGCGCAGACCCGTGGTCTTCATACCAGCGGAATCGAGCATATCCAATAGCACATAAACTCCCCCCTGTGCGGTCGCAGTATCGCGCCCCAAGCTTCCGCCGAGAGTGAGTGGCTTTCCCGTAATCATCCCCGGTTCGCTTCGCCCTTTTATTTTCTCATATTCATCCAGCATGTATCCCATGATTTCTGGGGTTGTGTACACGTCGGGGGCGGGAATATCTTTGTCCACTCCGATGTAATCTGCCATCGCGTGTGCGAAGGCGCGCGACACGCGCTCAATTTCCTTTCGGCTGTATTCCTTTGGATTAAGCTGTACTCCGCCTTTTCCGCCGCCCAAGGGAATATTGACGACCGCGCATTTGATTGCCATCGCGGCGGCGAGTGCCTTAACCTCGTCCAGATTTGCTCCCGGATGATATCGGATTCCGCCCTTGTACGGTCCACGCGCGTTATTGAATTGTACTCGGTACGCTCGCAGAGTTTGCTTTTTGCCGCTATCGCGAGTGATTTTAATGTTGCGCTCAACAATCCGATTCGGCTTCTCCAGCACTTTTATAAGCTCTTTGGAGAGTCCCAGCATTTTCCCTGCGTTTCTAAGGCGAATAAGATAAGATTCAAACGGATTCACTGCGCGCGTTTTTTTCATCGCTGGATTATATACAACTTATCTAAAAATCTCCAGCAAAACGATTTCTTCTTGTTGCTCGGCGTTCTCTAAAAAACACCCTTATCATTTGAATGATAAGAAGAAAAACAAGTGCAAGTGAAATATAAAACAATGTCTTTGAACTGACTATCGTGAGGCCTGCGAGTGCCGCATATCTTCCGGCGGTGGAGAGGAATGATTCGGACGCTTGCACGGCAGAAGGTGAAGCGCTGGTGCTTCCTGGCTGGCCATTCTCAGCCACGGCATTTTCTTGTTTCGGCGGTGATTTCAATGTCGCAGTTTTCGCGCCATCCGCAACTTGTTTTTCTAGGACGGCCTTTGCTTCCGTGCGAAGCGACTCCGTCTTGTTGTAAAGAGAGGTGAGCGCATTCAAGACCTTGGGCGTAGATGAGGCAATTCCGGCTTCAATGACAGATGCCACCGTACTCAAGACTTGGACGGTTGAGGAGGGCGGAGGCGGAGCTTCAATGCTAACTGTTATGGTTCCCGTGGTTTTGTCCGAAACCGCGGTGCTCGCATTTATTTTAGAATCCAACACCTTTTCCACCCGCGCGGAAATGGAATGGCTTCCAACTTTGGAAATCCAAGGCAGAGAAACAACTTGAGTTTCGCCCGCAGCGAGGGCAAAGCCCTTCGCGCCTATGGAAGAATCGTCTACCTCTATCACAACATCGCCCGATATGGAACTATCACTGCTGTTATAAAGTACCGTGAAAATGTTTACCGATTCGCCGGCAACGACGTTAGAGCGCGACATCCAAATCGCGCTTTGCGCGAACCCCGCGCGCAGACTGGCCGATTCTGCATGAGATGCGAGGGGGAATATAAAAAACAAAAGGAGGGAAAAAGTTGTCAGAGGAAAAACAAATGCTATTCTCATACATT